>NCBR01000099.1 GCA_002279285.1 Acidobacteria bacterium 37-71-11 | reverse complement strand
TGCGCGAGTCCTGGATCGACGGCAACGGGAAGCTGGTGCGGCGCGAGGTTTCCCCGACGCGGCTGCGCGGCGCGGTGGAGCGCGAGGTGAAGCTCCCGCCGCGCTGGATCTACGTCGCCGAACCGCGCGAGTACCGGGAGCGGCCGCTCTCGCTGTGGGAGAAGGCGAAGGGGCAAGCCGCCGACCTGCTGGCCAGGATCACCAGGAGGCAGGCGCACTACGCGCCCGCCGACGTGCTCTCCCTGTACGACCCGAACGCCACCGGGGGCGCCGCCAACGACCAGGCGAGCCTCGCCGCGCCTTTCTTGGCGCTCAACATGCCGGTGGACCAGGTGGCGCTGACGCCGGGCCTTGCCATCGACACGGGCGACCACAACCTGGTGATCGTCCCGTACTCCGTCACGGAGGCGTTGACGGAGTCACAGGTCGCGGCGCTCAAGAGCTTCGTGGAGGGCGGCGGAAACCTGATCACCGATTTTCGCAACGACCTCGCCACCGCGTTCGGGGTCCGCTTCCTCGATTCGACGCTGCTCATCGAGCGTGTGCGCGACCGCCTCTTCCCGGACGAGCCCCTGCACTGGACCTCCGGCGAGGTGATGAACAAGTTCGAGACCACAGACCAGGACGAGGTCCTGGCCTCCGACGAGGTGACTGGCATCCCGGTCGTGATCGGGCGGCGCTACGGAGCCGGGCGGTTCATCCTCTTCGGCACCCGCTTCGACCCCGCGAGCACGGGCGGCTATTCCCGCTACCCCTACCTCGCCAGCTACGTGCAGCGGTTCTTCAACCTGACCCCTCTCGTGCGCCGGGAGCAACTCGAGATGTTCTTCGACCCCGGCTACCGGCACACGGTGAGCATCGAGCAGCTCGTCGCCCGCTGGGCCGCGGCCGGGATCCGCATCCTCCACGTCGGGGGGTGGCACGAGTACGCCAAGTGGACCTACGACTACGGCAAGCTGATCGCTCTCTGCCACGCCAACGGCATCCTGGTCTACTGCTGGCTGGAACCGCCGCAGGTGAGCCAGAAGTTCTGGCAGGACCACCCCGAGTGGCGCGAGAAGAACTACAAGGGCGAGGACGTCCGGCCCTCCTGGCGCTACCCGGTCGCGCTCACCGACCCGGCGTGCCTTGCGGCCGCGACCGAGTTCTACCGCAAACTGCTGGCCGGCGCCGACTGGGACGGAGTCGACATCGGCGAGCTCTACTTCGAGGCGGGGCGCGGCATGAAGGACCCGCAGCTCGTCACACCGCTGCACCCCTCCGCCCGGCGCGAGTTCAAATCTCACTACGGCTTCGACCCGATCGAGCTCTTCGACTCCGCGTCGCCGCGCTACTGGCGCCGCGACCCCGCGGCGCTCGCCGCATTCACCAAGTACCGCGTCGCGAAGAACGTACAGCTGCACGAGGCGATGCTCGCCATGGCCGCCTCGGTCGCGAGGGGAAGACCGGGGTTCCAGACCGTGGTGACGGTCCTCGACAGCCTCGCCGCGCCGGAGCTCCGCAACTGGTTGGGTGTCGACGCGAAGCAAATCGCCGCGCTGAGCGCGAGGTACGATTTCCACCTCCAAGTCGAGGACCCGGAGAGCATGTGGTCGACCGATCCGCGCCGCTACCAGGCGATCGCCGCCCGCTATGCGGGCCTGGTGGACCCGGCGCACCTCGCGCTCGACCTCAACATCCTCTCGTTCCGCGCCGCGAACGCGATCACGCCGTTCCCCACCCGCGTCCAGACCGGGACGGAGGCGGCCTGGCTCGTCCACTCCGCCGCGCTCGGCGCGCCGCGGGTCGCGATCTATTCGGAATCGAGCATCAACCAGCAGGACCTCCCGTTCCTGCCCTCGGCGTACGCCGCGCGCACCAAGGTCAAGCGGGTCGAGGACGGCTGGGCGATCGACACCCCGACCCCGATCGTGCTCCAGCTCGCGAGCGACGCACAGGAGATCTGGCGCGACAACCAGAGGGTGCGGACCATCGGCCGCGGGCGCTTCCTGCTGCCGGCGGGGCGCTACACCGTGCTCGAGGTGGAGCCGACGCTGCAGGCGCTGCAGCCGGGCGTGCCGGACTCGCACCTGCTTTCGATCACCGGCGACCTCCTGTTCCAGAAGAGCTCGCAGCGCAGCGTGACCTTCGGCTACAGGTCCGGGAACCGTTGTATCGCCACTCTCGCGCGGCAGCCGTTCGCCCTCTTCATCGACGGGCACGAAACGGCGTTCGTGGCGCTCGAGGGCAGCGGCCGCGACGCGCTGATCCTCCCTCCCGGCGAACACACCGTGCTTCTGGTAACCCAGAGCGGCGTGTCGTACGGCGTCAACATCACCAGCTTCTGGTCGTCGTACGTGATCGCGATCTTCGGCGCCCTCGCGGTCGGGCTGCTGGTGGCCCTCTACCTGATCGTGCGCGTGCGGCCGCAACCCCGCCGGCGGGCCGCGTGAACGAATCCGCCCTGCAGCTCGACCTCTCCATCGTCTTCGTCGTGGCCGTGATCCTGATCTGGTTCATGATCGCCTACCAGCTCGTCCTCACGGTGGCAGGCTTCTTTCACTCGCTGCGCTCGGCAAAGGAGCGGCGCGAGGTCGACGCCCTCACCTTCGACTGGCCCGACGTCGCGGTGCTGATCCCGGCGCACAACGAGGGGATCGTGATCCGCAACACCCTGGAGGCGATGCTGGCGTTCGACTACCCGGCCGACCGGTACGAGGTGCTGGTGATCAACGACGGCTCCTCCGACGACACCGGCGCCATCGTCGAGGAGTTCGCCCGTCGCGACCGCCGGATCCGCCTCGTCGAGGTCCCCCCCGGCGAGGGGGGCAAGGGCAAGTCGCGCGCCCTCAACATCGGCCTCGCCCACACCGCCGCCGGCCTCATCGCCGTCTACGACGCCGACAACACGCCGGAGCCGATGGCTCTGCGCTACCTCGTCGCGCAGCTCCTCCTCCACCCCGAACTCGGCGCCTGCATCGGCAAGTTCCGCACCGTCAACAGGAACACCAACCTGCTGACGCGCTTCATCAACATCGAGACGCTCTCATTCCAGTCGATCGTGCAGGCTGGGCGATGGGCGCTGTTCCGGGTCTCCACCCTGCCGGGAACGAACTACGTCATCCGCCGCCCGCTCCTCGACCACCTCGGCGGGTGGGACGAGAGCGCCATCACCGAGGACTCCGAGATGTCGATCCGGATCTACATGGAGGGGTTTCGGATCAAGGTGATCCCGTATGCCGTCACCTACGAGCAGGAGCCGGAGACGTGGAGGGTCTGGTTCAAGCAGCGCACGCGCTGGGTGCGCGGCAACAACTACGTGGCGACGAAGTTCTTCCGCCGGATCCCGGCGTTCAAGGACAAGGTGCTGGCGATCGAGGTGCTCTACCTGCTCTCGCTCTACTACGTCTTCTTCGTCGCCATCGTGGTCTCCGACCTGCTGTTCCTGGCGAGCCTCGCCGGCCTCGTCGCGATCCCCCTGCCGGGGCCGTACACCGCCGTGTGGTTGCTCGCATTCCTCCTCTTCATCATGGAGATCCTGCTCGCCCTGGCGTGCTGGCGTACTTCACCTACTGCCAGCTCTGGATCGCCGTCGTCGCGCACGCGCTCTGGCTGGACGTGGTCAAGCGCGAGAAGCAGACCTGGGTCAAGACGATCCGCTTCACCCGCAAGCCGGCACGGGGCTAGCTTCAGACGAGCGGAAGCTCCATCGACACGGCGTCGCCGGCGGAGGCGGGGTGCGGTTCGATCTCCCGGAACCCCATCGCGCGGTACATTGCGATCGCTTCCTCCATCCACGGCGCGACGTCGAGGCGCATCAGCGTGTGGCCCGCGCCACGCGCGACCTCGATCACGGCGACCGCCAGCCGCTTGCCGACGCCCTTGCCGCGGAACTGATGGCGGACGAACAGGCGCCTCATCTGGCAGGCGCCGCCGCCGAGGGACCGCAGCGCGGCGCACCCCGCCAGGCGGCCGTCGCAGCGTGCCAGCAGCAACGCCCCAGAGGGCGGCGCGTAGACGCCGGGAAGTTCCGCCAACTCGCGGGCGAAGTCCTGGAGGGAGAACTCCCGCCCGAGCGATGAGGCGTACTCCTTCATGAGCGTGCGGGCCTCGGCGATATCGCCGTCCCGGTCCGCCGGCCGGATCTCGATCGTGCCTCTCTTGCGGAACAAAGTGATCCCCTCCGTGCGCATCTTGCCATACAACCGGCGTCCTCGCGCATCCGGGCTGGTCAGGAAACGGAGACGATGGCGCCGGCCTGCAGGAACCACAACTCGAAGCGCGGCGGCCGCGGCAGGCCCAACGCCTCCTGGATGGCGCGCCGGTAGACGGCGCCCTGCGACGCGTAGCCGGCGGCCCTGGCGTCGAGCGGGGCGGCACCGGTCACATCGTCGGTCTTGTAGTCGGCGACGACGAGGCCGCCGGTGTCCGGGTCGCGGTAGAGCAGGTCGATCGCCCCGGAGACGAAGCCGGCCGGCGCGGCCGCGCCCTCGCCGGGCGGGAGGAGGACCGCGAGCTCGCGCGCCACCACGTGCGGCGCGATCGCGCCCAGGCGGCCGAGTAGTGGGCCGCCGGCCAAACGGGCGAGGACCTCCGCGGCCCGGCGCTCGGCCTCGCGCCGTCCCTCCGGCCCGATCCACCCCTCTACCAGCGCGGCGAGCGATCCGCGGGCGGCGGCGAGCTGGCCGCCGATTTCCGCGCCGAGATCGAGCGTCTCCAGGACGCGGTGGACCGCCGCTCCGGCCGCCGACGCGGGCGACGCGCCGCCCTCTCCGGCGCGCCCCGGCGCGGCCCCGGCGCTCTCGCCAGCCGGATCCGCCGCGGATTCGTCCAGCAGTTCGCGCAGCCGGCGGTGCGCCTCCTCCGAGGCGGGGGCGGAGAACGCCGTCGTCATACGGGCGGCGGCCTCGGCCCGCAGTCCCGCCAGCCGCTCGGCGTCGCGCGCGACGTGTTCCGGGGCGGCGAGCGGGGGTGTCACCGCGGCGGTCGCGGCGGCGCCGTTTCCCGTCCCGCCCAGCGCGGGGAAAACCCAGCGCGCCCCGTCCCGGTCGGCGTGGCGGCCGCCCCCGGCGAGCAGCCCCGTGGCGATCATCCCGAGCCCCTCGGACGGCGCCCGACGGGCCAGCACGTCCATGTGCGAGCGCGGTGGCCGAGTCGGGTCTACCGGGTCGAGCCGCCAGTTTCCCGCCACCACGAGCCGGTCCTTCGCTCGCGTCATGCCGACGTACAGCGTCCGCACGAGCTCCGCGGCCTCGACCCGCCGCCGCCTCGTCTCCACGGCGTGCCAGCCCGGGGTGGGGGCGCCCAGCAAGGCGTACTCGAAGCGGCCGCCGATCTCCTCGGCGTCGGTGCCGAGCCGGCCGTCGCCGCGCGCCTCGCGGTGGGTCTGAATCAGGTAGACGTATGCGAAGTCCAACCCCTTCGCCTTGTGGATCGTCATCACCCGCACGGCGTCCTCGGCCGCCGTGAGCGGCCGCCCCTCCTGGGCCTCGCGCGCCTGCGCAACGTTCGACCGCAAACCGCGCAAAACCGCCTGCGGCTCGCCGCCGGCCTCGATCGCCTCCAACAGCGTGCGGAAGAAACGGTCGAGGTTCGCGATCCGGTACGCCCCCAGGGTTCGCGCCGCCTCGCTCGCCTCGAACAGCGTCGCGGTGCGCAGCCGCTCGACGAAGACCGCCGCGGGCTCGCTCGCGAACGAGCGGCGCAGCTGCGCCAGCTGTTCCAAGAACGCCGTCAGGTTGCGCTCCCACCCCTGCACGCGCGCCAGGCCCGGGATCCCAGTGGGGAGCGCGCCGCTCGCTTCCGCCACCAGCGCCGTCAGCCGATCGAGTTCGGCCGCGTTCGGCGTCGTGAGCTCGGCGACGCGGTCGGGAAACGTGCGCGCCCACAGAGGGACGAGCGCGGCGTCGGGCACGCCGACGAGGCTCGAGCGCAGCACCGTGACCAGCGCCAGGTGGTCGCCGGGGTCGAGAACCGCGCGGACGAGCGCCGCCGCCTCGATGATCTCCCGTCGGCGGTAGTACGAGCGGTCGCGCTCCACGACGTGCGGGACGCCGGCGTCGCGCAGCGCCCAGACGACGACGTCGAGCGCCCCGGCGGTTCGCAGCAGCACGCCGAACTCCCGCCAAGGGACGCCCTCGGCGTGGACCTCGCGGATGTCGGCCGCGAGCGCGCGCGCTTCGATCTCCGCGGCGTTCTGTGCGGTGGTTCTGCCAAACCCTTCCGAACCTTCGTCCGGCTCCCACGACACCCAGTGCTCCACCGGGGCGCGGCGGCCGCCGCGGGCCGGCAGCGCCGCGGCGCGCTCCGGACTCGGGAGCAGTGGCTGGAACGCCGGCTGAACGCCGTCCTGCCGCACCATCGCCGGCTCCACCACCCGCCGCACCTCATCGAGGATCGGGGGCAGCGAGCGGAAGTTGACGGAAAGGCCCATGACCTCGCCGCCGCTGCCTCGCACCAGGTCGAGGAAACCGTCGTACGCCGCCAGGTCGGCGTTGCGCCAGCCGTAGATCGACTGCTTCGGGTCTCCGATCAGGAACAGGCCGGGCCGCTCGCCGGGCACGCCGTCGAGGGCAAGCAGGCGCAGGATGTCGCACTGCAACCGATCCGTGTCCTGGAACTCGTCGACGAGCAGCTGCGTCATCCCCGCCCGCACCCCGGCCCGCACCGCCGGCTGCCGTGCCAGCAACTCGCGCGCGTCGCGCAGCAGCGCGGCGAACGTCTCGGCGCCGCGCGAGCGCATCGTGCGATCGAGCTGCGCATAGAGCGGAACGAGCGCCTGCCACGCGGTCTCGAGCAGCTCGGGGTCGAGGCGGGCGGCGTGGCGCGCGAGCGCGGCGAGGCGGCCAGCCGGCTCCCGCAGCTCGGCAGCGACATCCACGAACGCCGCCGCCTCGCCGCCCTCGATCTTGCCCCGGCCCCACTCCTCGAGGCGCCCCGCGAGGTTCTCCGGCAGCGCAGCCGCCACCGCCACTCTCAGCTCCTCGAGCGTCTTGAGGCCCGCCCGCGTGAGCGCCTCGCAGCCGCTCGCAATCGGGATCGCGTTGGCGTTCTTCCGCAGTCGGCCCACCCGGGGGGCGACGAGCGCGGCGACGGCAGCCGCCTGCGCGCGCACCTCCTGCACCAGCGTTGCGACCGCCTCGGGCGCGAGCGGGGACGCGGCGAGCGCCTCCGGCGGCACGCCAACATCCGCCAGGTCGACGAGCGCGGCCGCCAGCTCCGCCGGGCCGAAGCCACGCACCGCGAGGGCAACGAGCGGCCCTTCCTCGGGCCGCCCCAGCGCGGCACGGAACGCCGCCTCGACGGTCTCCCGCGCAACCTCCTCGAGGGCCCGGCCGTCGGCGTCCACGGCAAACGCGGGGTGGAGCCCGGCCGCGAGCGGGGCGTCCGCGAGGAGACGGCGGCAGAAGGCGTGGATCGTGGCCACCACGAGATGGTCGAGAGCGACGAGCAGTGCCGCCGCCCGCGGCCGCTCGTCGCCGTCCGCGCCGGCGAGCGCCTCGGCGAGCAAACCCTTGGGCATCGCGCCGCGCTCGACCTCGGCGAGGCCTAGCGCCACCCGGCTCGCCATCTCGGCGGCGGCGGCCTCGGTGAAGGTGATCGCGACCACGCCGTCCAGCACCCGAGCCGCGATCCTCTCGGCTCCCAGCGCCTCGCCCTTCCCCGAGCGCTGCTGCTGCGCGGCCAGTTCGGAGGCCGCCCGCCGCCACCCGGGGCCCAGGCACCAGGCGACGACCCGCGCCACCAGCGTCGCGGTCTTCCCGGTGCCGGCGCCGGCCTCGAGCACGAGCGGGCGCTCGAACGAGGTCTGCGACCGGCGCCGCGCCTCGGCGTCGGCGGTGCGCAACGCGTCGAGCGGCGGGCCGGCGCTCATCCCTCGTCCTCCCCGGCGGCTCGCCCGCCCGACGCCTTCGCGTGCAGGCGCCAGACCCCGAGCAGCGCCGCCTCGGCTTCGGAGAGGTCGTCCGCGTCCGCGTTTACGGCGGCCCACAGCGCCAGGCGGCGGCGCGATCCGCTGTCGCCGCGCAGGCAGGCGTCGCGCACCTCGCAGCTCGAGCAGCGCCGCGGCTCGTTGCCCTCATCCGGCTCTTCGAGACGTGGAAATAGGGCGCCCCGGTCCCACACGCTTACCACCGCCCCGGCGGCCGCCTCGAACGCCGTGACGAACTCGCCGTCGTCCTTCCTCACGACGGCCGCCGCGGCTTCGGCGTCGAGGTCAGGGCGCAGGAAGAGGTAGCGCCCCTCGGCGCCCGGCCCGGCCGCCAGCGCGTAGGCGGCGGCCTGCAGCGCCTCGCCGCGGCTGACCGCGCGCAGCAGGTGGCGCCGGCGCGTCGCCTCCTTCTTTGCCGTCGAGAACGGCTTCCCCGTCTTGAAGTCGGTCAGCACGATGCCGCCGTCCGCAGCATCGACGCGGTCAACGCGGAACGCGAGCACGCGCTCGCCGTTGTCCGTCCGCAGCGCGAGCGACCCGGCCACCTCCGCCCCGGTGACCAGCGCCGCGCCTATCGCAGGCCAGGCAAGGCGACGCGCCGACTCGAGCAGCGGCGCCGCCTGTCGCGCGAGCACGCGGTCGAGGCCCGGCAGCGCGAGTCCGGTCTCGCGAGCGAGGCGCGCGCAGACGTCGCGGACGATCGCGCGCAGCGCTTCGGTCCCCGGCCAAACGACCGCCACCGGCGACGCGGCCAGCGCCTCGGCCAGCGTCGCCGGGGGGCCTGGGGCGGCCTCGCGCACGATGCGCTCCAGCACGCGGTGCACCGCCGTCCCGACCGTCGCGCGGTCCATCCCGGGGGGGGGCGCGAGCGCGTCGGGAGACGGCTCGAGGTGCAACAGGCGCTGGAGGAACGCCTGCCATGGGCACGCCGCCACTTGCTCGGCGGTGGTGAGCGCGAGTTCGCGGCGCCGGGGATCGGCCGCGGCGAGCGGCGCTCCGACGAAGCCGAAGTACGGCCCGAGCTCCCGCGCCCGCGCCCGCCCCGCGGGCGTGCCGCGCTCCGGATCGAGTTCGTCGAGTACGGCGAGGCGCCCGGCGGCCGAAGCGAGGCCGCCGGCCTCGCGGCAGGCGACCGCGAACGCGGCGGCGAACGCCGCGCGCGACGCGTGCATACCCGCCAGCACGGCGTGCTCGTGCGCCGGGCGCAGGTCGCCGACCGGCGTCACGGCGACCGCCGGCGGGGCGAGCACCGGCTCGGCGAGGTGGGCCACGAGGCGGAGCCGCTCCAGCAGCGGCGACGCCGGCCGCACCCTGCCGTCGTCGTCGCACGCCTGCCACGAGAGCGTCACCTCCTCCGCGGCGGAGACCAGCTCCGCGAAGAGGAAGCGCTCCTCGTCGAGGCCGCCGCGCTTGATCGGGATGTCCGGCAGCAGCGCGGCGAGCGCGAGCCGCAGCCGGTCGGGGAGGAGCGGGTCCTCGCGCACCTGGCGCGGGAATGCGTCACGGTTGAGGCCGACGACGAAGAGATGCCCGAACGTCCGCGCCCGCGCCGCGGTCACCGAAAGTACCTGCACGCCGCCGCCGGCGCCGCCGAGGGGCGCGCCCCCGACCGCCGCCAGTCCACGCCGCACCACGAGGAGGAATTCGTCGCGGGCGAGCCAAAAGCCGTCGGGCAGCTCGGCCGCCACCGCCGCCACCACGCCGGCCACCGCCGCCGTGCCGGGCGCCTCGTCCCGGAAGGCGAGGTCGCCCGCGAGCATGCGGCGCAGGCGGCGGACGTGCACGGCGAGCGTGGCCTCCTCCGGCCAGTCGTCGAGCCGCGCCACGAGCGCGGCGGCGCGCGCGACCGCCCGGCGCAGGCGAGCGCCGGGGAGGCGGCGGTGGGGGGCGACGGCGGTCTCCTCCTCGTCCGGGCCGTCCCCATCGCCGGTCAGGACCGAGAGCCCGGTCCGCACCGGCAGCGGCAGCCCGCCGTTGCCGTCGAGCACCTCCGCCGGGTCGAGCGCCGCAACGTCGCGGAGGCGGGCCGCACCGCAGGCGTGCAGCGCCAGCCGGAGGTCGAACTCCGAACCCTCGCCCGCCGCGGCCAGCCAGCTGTCGGCCGGGGCCGCGGCCCCGTGCCGCAGCAGCTCGACGAGAGCGCGGGCGCGGCGCGTCCCGGCATCGCTCGACCCCGGGCCGTCGAGCATGGCGAACGGGATCGCCAGGCGGCCGAAGTGGCGGTGGATCGGCCGCGCGTACGGCGCCAGGTCGCGCGCCACCACCCCGATTTGCTGCGCTGCCGTGCCGGCGTCGAGGAGCGCGCGGACCCTCCGCGCCACCTCGCGCACCTCGGCCTCTCCGCCGGGCGCGCCGACGAGTGCCAGCCGGCGCGGCGCGGCCTGGAAAGCGGCGTCCCGCTCGACCGACGCCGCCCCCTGCAGCCGTTCGGCAAAGCGCCGGCCGAAGGCGACGCCGAGATCGGGGCGCGACGACTCGGCCGGGTCGGGGGGCTCGTCCAGGTAGACCCACGCGCCGCGGTGCCGCACCAGCGCCTCGACGAGGTCGGTCGCGACCCCGGTGGCGTCGGCGAAACCGTGGACCAGCACCGCCCGCGCCGGCAGCGCGCGGTCAGGCTCGTCCGCGATCCGCCGCGCGGCCCGCCTTAGCAGGTCGCCGGGAAGGTCGAGGCCTCCCGCATCCAGGGCAAACGCCACGCCGGAGGCGATGCGGACGAGCGCTTCGGCGCGAGTCCGCTCGGCGGCGTCGGGGTGGCCCGCGAGCAACTCGCCGGCCGCCTCGGCGCCCTCCGGCGTCAGACCGGCGTCGAGCAGGTCGCGCACCGTCGCCGCGACCGGAAGCTCGCCGTCCTCGAAACCGGAGGCGAGCCGCGCGAGGGCCGGCTCGCGCCGGGCGAAGCGGCCCACGAGCACCGCGAGGAGCTGCCGCCCCGGCCGGCGGCGCTCGCCGCAGCGCGCCGCCACCTCGGAGGCGAGGCCGTGCAGCGTGAGGACCTCGATCCCCGCCGCCGAACGCCCGCGCGCGGCCACCACGGCCGCCGACACGTGGAGGCGGAGCGAGCGCGAGGGGACGACGACCACCACCGGCTGCGCCAGCAGGCGGTGATCGGCCTCCGCCGTGGCCAACAACGCTTCGATGTCGGCCAGCAGCAGCGCCTCGACGGCGCGCGCACCGCGGGCGACCTTGACGCGCCCGCCGGCGCCGGCGGTGCGGCTCCCCTCGCTCACCCGGCGTCCCCCGCGGCATGCGAGCACGGCAGCCGGGCGCCTGTCAATGCCGCCACCGGCGCCGCCGGCAATCAGCCCGCAGGTTGCGCGTCCGCCGGCGGCGCCAGGGTGCCCGCCGCCACCGCCTCCTCGATCAGCGCCCGCGCGTAGCGCCAGAGCTCCTCGGAGCCCTCCCGCATCCGGCTGTTACGGGCGATCACCCGGTCGGCGGTGATGCCGTGCTCGCGCCACGACCTCCCGCCGGTGTGGACGTTGTGCAGCACGGGCATCAGCCGGTCGAGCGCGCCGGCGAAACGCGCGTCGGCGCTCGCCGCGGCCTCGAACTCCTCCCACAGCGCCCGCAGCTCGTCCCCCTGGTCGGGGGGGAGGAGTCCGAAGAGGCGCACCGCGGCGCGGTGCTCGCGCTCGGCCTTGTCGGCGCCGCCGGCCGGGTCGTAGACGTAGGTGTCGCCCGCGTCCACCTCGACGATGTCGTGCACCAGGAGCATCGTGACGACTCGCCCCACGTCCACCGGGGCGCCGGCGTGCTCGGCCAGCACCACGGCCATCACGGCCACGTGCCAGGAGTGCTCGGCCGAGTTCTCGCGCCGGTCGGCCCCGACGAGGTACGAGCGGCGCAGCACGCCCTTGAGCTTGTCGATCTCCAGGATGAAGCGCAGCTGCCGCTGCAGGCGGTCGTCGGTCATCGTCCCCTCCCGGCGGCCCGCGGCGCGGGCCGAACGATCACTCAGGATAGCCTGCGCCC
>NCBR01000301.1 GCA_002279285.1 Acidobacteria bacterium 37-71-11 | reverse complement strand
GGGCTCGCTGCGCGGGACCCTCGTCGGCGGCGACGTGCGCCTCGAGCGGATCGACACCCAGCAGGGGTTCGTCGCCGTCTACACCGGACGGCTGGTCGCACGCGGGAATGAAAAGCAGCTCGAAGGGACTTGGGAAGCGACGAACCTCGCCGTCGGCATGCCGGGCTCGGGCACGTGGGTCGCACGGCGCGAAGCGCATCCCTGATCGAGAGTCAGGAGAGACAGATGTGGAAGAACCCTGTCGTCACTGCCGTGGTTGGCATTTTGCTCGGTTTCTTCATCGGCTATCTGGCCGGCCAGGGCCAGCGTGTGGCGCTCCCCGGGGCGTCGGCGGCGGTCAACCCGCACGCCGGCGTCCCCGGCGCGCCTCCGCTCTCCGGCGAGGCGGCCAAGCCCCCGGAAGGGGGCCGCACGGCCGCCACGGCGAACCCCCGCCTGCTCGAACAGGCGCACGAGCTCGAGGGGCTGCTGGCCAAGGACCCCAAGAACTACGACCACCTGGTCCAGATGGCCAACACGGAGTACGACCTCAACGACTTCATCAAGGCCGAGGACTACTACGAAAAGGCGCGCGCGATCAGGGACGACTCGCCCGACGTGATGACCGACCTGGGCGTCTGCTACAAGGAAACGGGGAACCCGCAGAAGGCGCTCGAGCTCTTCGACCGGGCGGCGGACCAGCACCCGGAGCACTGGCAGTCGCGCTACAACGCCGCGGTCGTGCGGCTGTTCGACCTCAACGACCCGGCCGGCGCCAAGCGCGAAGTCGAGAAGCTCAAACAGCTCAAGGGCACGGTCCCGAACATTCCCGACCTGGCCGGGCTCGAAGGCGAGATCGCCCGAAGGACGAAGTGACACCACCCGCCGCGGCGGGCGCCCGGCGCCGGCTGGCCGGGTGGGCGGTACACTCCGGCTCGGCGGTGCCCGGGGTGGGGCGATGACGACCTGGACCGAAGCGTTGCGGCGCGCCGAGTTGGTCGCGGCCGGCGCCGTGCTCGCGCGGCGCGGCTTGATCCGCGGCCGCGAAGGAAACCTCTCGTGCCGGATCGGTGACGGCGTCTTGCTCCTGACCCCCCGCGGCGCCGACAAGGGGCGCCTCGTCGCGACGGATCTCGTGCTCTGCGACCTCGAGGACTCGCCCCCGGCCGAGGCGTCGACCGAGGCGCCGGCTCACTTCGCCGTCTACCGCGCCTGCCCGGACGTGCGGGCCCTCGCCCACGCCCACCCGCCGGGCGTGCTGGCGCTCGCCGCACTCGGGCGGCTGCCGGACCCGAACGCCCTGGAGGAGGGGTTGGCGCTGGTGCCGCGCATCGAGCGGGTGGGCGCCGCGGCGCCGGGCAGCCCCGAACTGGCGGCGGCGTGCGCCCGGGCCCTGCGACGCGCGCCTGCCGCGGTCCTGGCCCGCCACGGCGTGCTCTGCGGCGGCGCCGACATCTGGCAAGCGCTGGAGCGGGTGGAGGCGTTGGAGCTGCTCGCCGGCCTCGCGCTCGCGGCCGCGGAGCGGACGGTGGCGATATGAGCGGCACGCTCCCGTTCGGAGACAGCGGCGGCTTCGCGCCCGGCACGCCCCTGGCCGAGCGCATGCGGCCGCGCTCCCTCGCGGAGGTCGTCGGGCAGGGGACGCTGGTCGGGGACGACGGCGTGTTGCGCCAGCTGGTGGCGCGCGGAGAGTTGCCCTCCGTCGTGTTCTGGGGTCCACCCGGAAGCGGCAAGACGACGCTGGCGCGGGTGCTGGCCGGGGCGTGCGACGCCGAGTTCATGACGTTTTCCGCCGTGCTCTCGGGCGTGAAAGAGGCGCGCGCCGTGATGGAGTCGGCGCGGCGCCTGCGCGCCGCCACCGGCCGCCGCACCGTGCTGTTCGTCGACGAAGTGCACCGTTTCAACAGGTCGCAGCAGGACGCGTTCCTCCCGTTCGTCGAGAGCGGCGACATCGTGCTGATCGGCGCCACCACCGAGAACCCCTCCTTCGAGCTCAACGCCGCCCTGCTCTCGCGGGTCAAGGTTTACGTCCTCGAGGCGCTCTGCGACGGCGACATCCGCATCTTGCTCGAGCGCGCCCTGGCGGATGCCGAAAGGGGCGTCGGCGGCCGCGGTCTGACGGTGGGCGAGGGGGCGCTCGACGGGATCGTCCGCCTGGCGGGAGGCGACGCCCGCGTCGCGTACAACCTCCTCGAGGTGGCCGCCGACGCCGCCGGAGCCGGGGGCGTCCTCACCGCCGACCTCGTGCGCCGGACCGCGCAGCGGCGCCTGGCGAAGTACGACAAGGAAGGGGAGGAGCACTACAACCTCATCTCGGCGCTGCACAAGTCGATCCGCAACTCGGACCCGGATGCGGCGCTGTACTGGCTCGCTCGCATGCTCGAGGGCGGCGCCGACCCTCGCTTCATCGCCCGCCGGTTGCTGCGCGTCGCGTCCGAGGATGTCGGGATGGCGGACCCGAGGGCGATCGAACAGGCGGTGGCGGCGGCCCACGCCGTCGAGCACATGGGCATGCCGGAATGCGCGCTCGCGCTCGCGCAGGCGGCGGTCTACCTCGCCCTCGCCCCCAAGTCCAACGCGCTGTACCTGGCGTACGGGCGGGCTCAGCGCGCCGTCGCCGACAAGCCGGCATACCCGGTGCCGATGCACATCCGCAACGCACCGACCCGCCTGATGAAGGAGCTCGGGTACGGCGAGGGTTACGTCTACGCGCACGACACCGAGGGCAAGGTCGCCGACATGGAGTGCCTGCCGCCGCAGCTCGCCGGCGAAAGGTACTTCGAGCCGACCGACGAGGGTTGGGAGAAGCGAATCCGGGAACGCCTCGCCGAACTGCGCGCGCGCCGCCGTGGTCCGGGCGCGAAGTA
>NCBR01000098.1 GCA_002279285.1 Acidobacteria bacterium 37-71-11 | reverse complement strand
CGCGACGCCGGCGTCCGGGCGCTCGAGGCGAGCGCCGGAACCGACGTCCGCCGGTTGCGCGCGGCCGGGCTCGCGGCCGCGCTCGTGCTGCAGCGCCAGGAATCGCTGCAGGAGGGCGAGGTCGCCAGCATGCGGCGCTCGGGGCTCGTCCACCTGCTGTCGGTATCGGGGCTCCACGTCGGCCTGGTCGCGGTGCTCGTCTGGGCGCTGCTGAACGTCGCGGGGGTTGCGCCCACGACCCGGCGCTGGCTCGTGGCGGTTGCCGTGGTCGCGTTCGCGCTGCTCGCCGGCGGCAACGCGCCGGTGCGGCGCGCCGCCGCGGGGGCCGTCGCGTACCTGTTCGCGCGCGAGCTCGGGCGGCCGCTCGAAGCGCTTCCCGCCGTCTGGGGGATTGTCGCCTCGCTCGCGCTGCTGGAGCCTTCGGTGCTCGTCCAGCCCGGTTTCCAGCTCTCCGCGTTCGTCACGCTCGCGCTGGTGCGCTGGGTCGAACCGTTTGCGCTCGCTCTCCGAGCGCTGCCGCAGCGCCTGTCGCTGGCGGTCGCGGTCGCCGTCGTCGCGCAGGGCGCGTCGAGCCCGCTGGTCGGGGCCACCTTCTCGCTGGTGCCTCTCCTGGGGATCGTGGCGAGCGTGCTGGCGGCGCCCTTGGAACTCGTCCTGGTGGGCGCGAGCCTGGCGTCACTCGCCGCGGCGTCGGTTTCGGCCCGGCTGGGCGGCGTCGGGCTCGAAGCGGTGGCGGCCGGCCAGTGGCTGCTGGATCGCGCCTCGGCGGTGGGCGGGGCGGCCAGCGTGCCGTTCGCGCCGCTGGCGCCGACACTCGCGCTCGGGCTGGCGGTCCTCGGTCTCGTCGCCCTGACGCGCTCGCGCGCGGCCTTGCCGGCCGCGCTGCTGCTCGTCGCCGTGACGGTCGCCTGGATGGCGTGGCCCGGATCGTTCCGGTGGCGGCACGAGGTCCGGGCGCTGGGCGTGCGGGAAGGGATGGCGCTGCTCGTCCGCAGCGGCGAGCGCGCGGCCCTGGTGGACGCCGGCCGCTCGCCGATCGAGGCGTGGCGGGAGCTTGCCCGGGCGCGGGTGCGGCGCCTCGAGGCGCTGGTGGTGACACACCCCGATGCCGATCACACCGGCGGGGCGGCGCTGCTACTCGAACGGATGCCGGTGCGGCGGTTCGCCTTTCCCCGCGCGCTCGGGGACCGCGCCGAGATCGCGCCCCTGAGGAGGATTGCACGCTTGCGCGGAGTGGAGGAAATCCCGCTCGAGCGCGGCCAGGCGGCCATGCTCGGCGGTGCGACCTGGGAGGTCCTGTGGCCTCCAGCCACGATGGAAGGGATCGACAACGACGCGAGCCTGGTGGCGCGCGTAAACCTGGGTGGGCCTCGCCTCGTGATCGCGGGCGACATCGAGGCGCGCGGCGAGGCAGCGCTGCTCGCCCGCGGCGGCGGGATCGAGGGCGAGGTGATGCAACTGCCGCACCACGGCTCGCGAACGTCGTCCACGCCGGCGTTCCTTGCGGCCGTGCGGCCGTTGATCGCGCTGGCGGCGACAGGCGTACGTCCCCGTTTCGCGTACCCTGACCCCGCGGTGGCGCGGCGGGCTCTTGCGATCCCGGCGGTCCTGGTGGCGCAGGGTGGGGGCGTGGTCTGGATCGGGTGGAACGACGCCGGACCGCTGACGGTAGGTCCCGGTGAGGCGGTGCGGGTCGCGCGGGTGAGGAGGGGGAGCGGTGAGTGAGCTGGTCGTGATCGTGGGCCCGACGGCATCGGGGAAGACGGCGCTCGGCGCGGCGTTCGCGCAGCGGGTCGGTGGGGAGGTCGTGTCCGCCGACGCGTTCGCCGTCTACCGCGGCCTCGACATCGGCACGGCCAAACCCGAGCCGGCGCTGCGGGAGGCGGTCCGCCACCACCTGATCGACGTGGCCGATCCGGCCGAGCGCTATTCCGCCGGGATGTTCGTGCGCGACGCCGACGTTGCGATCGCCGACATTCTGGCGAGGGGAAAGGTGCCGGTCGTCGTGGGCGGTACGCACTTCTACGTGCGGGCCCTCCTGTTCGGGCTGTTCCCTGAGCCGGCGAAGGACGCAGCGGTGCGGGATGAGCTCGAACGCGAGTGGGCCCGCGACCGGGCACAGCTGCGGGCGCGCCTGGCGGCGCTCGACCCCGCCGCCGCGGCGCGCATCGCGGCCAACGACCGGCAGCGTACGCTGCGGGCGCTCGAGGTGTGCCTCACCGCCGGCCGGGCGATGAGCGAGCTTTGGCGGGAGAATCCGAGGGGTAATCCGCGCTACGCCTTCACGTTGCTCGGCATCGGTCCGGATCGGGCGGAGCTTCATGCTAGGATTGCCGAGCGGGTGGATCGAATGTTCGCCGCCGGGCTCGTCGACGAGGTGAGAGAGCTTCTTGCGGGGGGCCTTTCGCCTGGTTGTCACGCCCTCAAGGCAATCGGTTACCGCGAGTCGTGCCGAATGCTGGCCGGTGAGCTGACGGTGGCGGAGGCGGCCGAAGCGGCGACGGCGGCGACCAGGAAGCTCGCGAAGCGGCAGATGACCTGGTTGCGGGGGGAGACGGGCGTGCAGTGGCTGGCCGGTCGCGGCGACGAGTTGCTGGCGGTTGCGATCGGCCGACGGGAGGCGCGCGGTGGAACAGGGACAGGACCGGTCTAAGGTCAGCGTCAACGTGCAGGACAGCTTTTTCTACGCCTTACGGCGGGACGGGCGGCCGATCCACGTCTATCTCCTCACGGGCAAGCGGGTGACGGGAATTCTGAAGCGGTTCGACCGCTATGCCCTGATCGTGGAAAGCCACGGGCTCGAGCACCTGGTCTACAAGCACGCGATCGCCACCGTTTGCCTGGCCCGCGGCGACGGAGACCACCTTGCGCAGAGCGGCGAGTAGGTTCGCTCTTGCGGCGGTGGTGGCGCTCGCCGCGTGCCGCAGCACCGCACCGCTGCAGATCCGCCGGATGCCGGACCCCACCCGGCCGCCGATCGCGGGTCCGGCGTTGACGCCGGCCCAGCTCGAGGCGGCGCGTGAGGCGGTCGCGGCGGCCGAGGGCGGCGAGGTATCCAAGGGCGAGGAGAGCCTGCGGCTGCTGCCGGCCGGCCATCCGGTGCGGGCGCTGGCCGGACTCGAACTGCGGTTCCTGCGCGGCGAGGACGTGCTTGCCGAGGCCAAGGCGCTCGCCACGGCGAACCCAGGGTATGGGTCCGCCTGGGGTCTCGTCGTGCTCGCGGCGCGGCGCGAAGGCGACGAACGCGCGGCGCTGGCCGCCGCGCGCACCGCGTCGGGGCTGCAGCCGAACGCCGGGTGGGGGCGGGTGGCGACCGAGCTCGAGAGCGCCGTCGTGGACCGGCTGGTCGCGCAGGGGAACGCGTTGCTGCGCTCGGGCGACGCCGCCGGCGCTCTCTCGCGCGCCCGGGAGGCTCTCCAGACCGGCCCGGGTGCCGTCGATGGCCGGTTCCTCGCCGTCCGCGCACTGCTCGCGTTGCGCGATACCCGCGGGGCCGCCGAACTCGTGCCTGGGTTGCCGGATACCGCGGAGGGGCTGGAGTTGAAAGGCAACGTCGCCCAGGCGCTCGGCCAATGGGACCTGGCCCTGGAGTTCTACACGCGGCTGCCGGGCGACAGCCCCCACCGCTGCGAGCTGATCGCCGGCGCGCGGCGGCGGCTGCGGCTGAGCGACGCGCCCCCATACCTGACCCACGCCCTCGCGGCGCGGCCGCTGCGTCGCGCCGGACTGGCGGCGATCATCGCCTGGGAGGTGCCGGCGCTGGCCGCAGATGCCGCTCGCGCGGTGCCGGTGTTCGAGGACGTCGTCCAGCTGCAGGAGCGCCGCGACATCGTGACCGTGGCGCGCGCCGGGGTGATTCCGGGCGACGCGATCGCCCGGCGTTTCGGCCCGAAGCGGGTGGTGGGGGCGCGCGAGCTGGCGGCGACGCTGGATCGTCTGGCGACGGTCCTGCGGCGGCCGGCGCCGCGGTGGTGCGGCGCGGCCGCACGGGGGTGTCTGCAACTCCCGGAAACCGTGGACGGGGAAGCGGCCGCCGCCTTGGTGCGCCGGGTCGCGGGCGAGGGAGGTGACCCATGTGCGCAGCGCTGACCGACCTGATCGGAAAGGCGTCGCTCTTCGGCGAGCTCGAACCCCAGGAACTCGAGGCCCTGGCCCGCGCGGCGGAGCGCCAGGAGTTCCAGCGGGATGAGGTGGTGTTCGCGGCGCACGCGCGGGCCGACAGCTTCTACGTGATCGCGAGTGGCAGGGTCAAGGTGTGCGTTTCGTCGGCCGGCGGCAAGGAGTTGATCCTGGCCACGCTCGGCCCCGGCCAGTTCTTCGGCGAGATGGCGCTGCTCGACGACGCCACCCGCTCCGCGAGCGTGGTGGCGCAGCTCGCGACGGTGGCCTACTGCATCCGCCGCGGCGACTTCGAGCGGCTCCTGGAACAGCACCCGGGGATCGCCCGCAAGCTGCTGCGCGAACTCTCCTTGCGCCTGCGGCGCTCGAACGCGCAAATGGAGTCGCTGGCGACGCTCGACGTGGTCGGGCGGCTCGCCCGGTACTTCATCGACCTGGCAAAGCAGCACGGGCAGATCCTCGGCAACGGTTGGGTGGCGGTCCGGCGCCCGACGCATCAGGACATCGCCAACTCGATCGGAACGTCGCGCGAGACCGTGACCCGCCTGATGAACGACCTGGAACAGCGGGGCCTCGTCGTGAACGAGGGGAAGATGAGCTACCTCAAGGAGTCTGTCCTGTCGGAGGCGGCGGATTGAGCGCTCGCGACGACGACCCCAGGGTGCGCGGCGGAGCGGACGGCGACCGCGGTGGCGCGCCGGCCGCTGACACTCGAAGTGGCGAGCGGGCGGCGGTGCGGGCGGGGGCCGTGGCGCAGCGGGCCGCGCAGGAGGTTAGGGCCGCGCTGCGGCCGTTCACGATCCCCAACGGCATCACCCTCATTCGCCTCGCGCTCACCCCGTTCCTCGTACTTGCGATCCTGGAGGGCAACCACCGGCTCGCCCTCGGGATCTTCATCGCGGCGGGCATCTCCGACGCGCTCGACGGCCTGCTGGCCCGCCTGCTCGGGATGCGCTCGCTTCTCGGCAGCTACCTCGACCCGATCGCGGACAAGACGTTGCTGGTCACGGCGTACGTCGCGCTTACGCTTCCGATCCGGGGCTCTGTGACCGTGCCGCTCTGGCTCACCGTGATGGCGCTCTCGCGCGATTTCCTGATCGTCCTCGTCGCGCTTCTGCTCTACCTGGGGGCGGGGATGCGCGAGTTTCCGCCCTCGATCTGGGGGAAGTGGACCACGTTTCTTCACATCGTGACGGTTGCTGCGGTCTTGATCGCGAACGTCACGCCGGTCCCCGAAAGGGCGCTGCTGGCGTGTTTCTACATCGCCATGGCGTTCACGGTGATCTCGGGCGCCGACTACGTCCGGCGCGCCGCGCTCACGCTCGAGGCGATCCACGATGACGAGCGCCGGTAGGGCGCGGCCGCGGCCGGCCGGCGCCGCGGGGTTCTCCCGCGATGTCCTGGGAGGGGTTGCATGATCGACGAACGCGTGTTTCGCGGCGGTCAGTACGCCGCCGAACGTGAGGCGCCCGAGATTTACCGGGCGCGTAGAGAGAAGGTGCGCTCGCGCTTGGAGCCCGGAGACGTCGCGGTCGTGCTCGGCGCTACCGATGCGCGCGGGTACGGGGACGTCGGGACGTTCCGGCAGGAGCCCGGTTTCTTCTACCTCACCGGGGTCGAGCTCCCCGGGGCGATGCTCCTGCTCGAGAAGGAGCGCGAGATGCTGCTGCTGCCCGCGCGGCGGCCGGCGCTGGAGGCTTGGACCGGACCGAAGTTCGGCCCTGGCGAAGAGGCGGCGCGCGAGCTCGGCTTCGACCAGGTCTGCGACCGCGACCCGTCCGAGGTGGTCGTCGACGCCCGCCGCCGCGGCGTCCCGGGGCTCCTGGACCGGGTTGCCGGGGCGCTTCAGGACGGCGGTGCGCTCTGGGTGGCGCTTCCGGGCTCGGCTGCAGGAGAACTCACGCCGGAGCAGAGGATGGTCCAGGACCTGCGCGACCGCCTGCCGAGCTTCGCGCTCCGCGACCTCGCGCCGGTGGTGGCCGAACTGCGCCTGCGGAAGTCCCCCGGTGAGATGGCGCTGATGCGCAAGGCGGTCGCGGCGACGGTCGCGGCGATGCGTGCGGCCGCAGCGACGGTGCGCGCGGGCCGCACGGAGGGGGAGGTGGAAGGCGCGGCGTTCGCCGCGCTGCGCGCCGCCGGGGCCGAGGGTTGGTCGTTTCCTCCGATCGTCGGGTCGGGTCCCGCGGGGTGTGTCCTGCACTACGACGCGAACCTCGGCGTGCTGGCGGAAGGCGAGCTCGTGGTCGTGGACATCGGGGCACGCCATGGGTACTACTGCGGCGACCTCACGCGCACGTTCCCGGTCAGCGGCGCGTTCACCCCGCGCCAGAGGCAGCTCTACGGCGCGGTGCTGGCCGCGTACGATGCGGCGTCCGCGACGCTGAAGCCGGGGTCGACGATCGCCGCCGCTCGCAAGGCGGCGTTCGCCGCGTTCGAGGGGAGCGGCGTGACCGGCGACGGCGGACGGACGCTCGGCAACTTCTTCATCCACGGACTCGGCCACTTCCTCGGCCTGGAGGCGCACGACGTTGGCGGCGAGGGGCCTGTCCTGGAACCCGGGATGGTGGTGACCGTCGAGCCGGGCGTCTATTTGCCCGTCGAGGGCATCGGCATTCGCGTCGAGGACGACTACCTGATCACCGAGGGCGGCGCCGAGAACCTCTCGGCCGTGCTGCCGCGGGACGCGGCGGCGATCGAGGCGCTGGTGGCCCGCCGCTAGGCGGGGACGAGCCGGGGAACAGCGATGCGCCGCCCAACGTTGCACTCGAACGAGATGACTGTCCTGCCCGTGATCGCGCGCGACACTCCCCCTGCAGGCGCTTCGCTCGTGGAGGAGATCCTCCGGCTCAAGCGCGAGCGCGGCGCGATGCTACTGGCGCACTACTACCAGGACCCGGAGATCCAGGACCTGGCGGACTTCGTCGGGGATTCCCTCGAGCTGGCCCGCGAAGCGCAGCGCGCCGCGGCCAAGGCGATCGTCTTCTGCGGCGTACGCTTCATGGCGGAGGTGGCCAAGATTCTGAACCCGGCCGCCGACGTGCTGATCCCCGACCTCGAGGCCGGGTGCTCGCTCGAGGAGTCGTGCCCCCCCGATGCCTATGCGCGCTGGCGGGCCGGGCACCCCGGCGCGTTCGCGGCCACCTACATCAACTGCTCGGCGGCGGTCAAGGCGCTGTCGGACGTGATCGTGACGTCGTCCTCGGCGGAGCGCATCCTGCGGCAGGTTCCGGCGGACACGACGATCCTGTTCGCGCCGGACCGCCACCTCGGCGCGTACCTCGAACGCAAGCTCGGCAGGAGAATGGTGTTGTGGCCCGGGACGTGCGTGGTCCACGAGCAGTTCTCCTACCAGGCGCTGGTCGAACTGAAGCTCGAGCATCCGGGCGCACTCGTCGCGGCGCACCCCGAATGCCCCGAGACCATCCTCGCACTGGCCGACCACGTCGGGTCGACCTCCTCGATCCTGCGCTACGTACAGGAGAGCCCAGCGCCGGAGTTTCTGATCGCCACCGAGCCGGGGATCATTCACCAGATGGAGAAGCTCGCCCCGGGCAAGCGCTTCATCCCGGTGCCGGGCGGGAGCGGCGAGTGCGCGTGCAACGTGTGCCCCTACATGCGGCGCAACACGCTCGCCAATCTGCACGCCTGCCTGCGGGACGGCGCGCCGCTGCTGCAGCTGCCCGAGGACCTCCGCCTCGCCGCCCTCAAGCCCCTCGAGCGCATGCTCAAGATGGCCGCCGCGCCTTCACCCGGAAGCTGACGGACTCGCCGCCGATTGCCCCGCCTGCTGCCGGGAGTGGTAGCGTAGGCTCCCGGGCGGCCGGCAGCAGACTGTCCGAGCGGGAGGGGGCATGGGCGCTTTGCGGACGAGCTTTCACATTACGCCGGACGAGTTCAGGAGGCACGGCCGCGAGGTCGTGGACTGGATCGCCGACTATTACGAGCGCATCGAATCGCTGCCGGTGCTGTCGCGCGTCGAGCCGGGGGCGATCCGGGCCACCCTGCCGGCGGATCCGCCCCGGGAGGGAGAGCCGTTCGCGGCGGTGCTGCGCGACGTCGACTCGGTGATCGTGCCCGGCATCACCCACTGGCAGTCGCCGAACTTCTTCGCGTTCTTCCCGGCGAACGCCTCGGGGCCGGCGATCCTGGGGGAGCTGCTCGCCGCCGGCCTCGGCGTGCAGGGGATGCTGTGGGCGACGAGCCCGGCGTGCACCGAGCTCGAGACGCACGTGCTGGACTGGCTGGT
>NCBR01000300.1 GCA_002279285.1 Acidobacteria bacterium 37-71-11 | reverse complement strand
CCACAACATGCTGCCCACCCATTATTATCCGGCGGAACCGGAGCCGGAACGGATACCGGAAATCATGCGCCGTCATTTACACGGGGAATATGAGGGAAAAGTGCGTGGGGCGATGAGGGGCAAAACCAAAGTCTATCGTCTGTCCCGCGCGTTCGGCAACGAGGAGGAAAAAACGGCTTTTTATGCCCGCGCCTTTGGGCCGGACAGTCGCTTCGTACTCATGGTCTCCACCATCGAACCGCGTAAAAACCATGCCCGTCTGGTGGAAGCTTGGGAGGCTCTGCGCAGCGCCGCGGACCCCGATCTCAAGCTGGTGTTGGTCGGCCATATCGGCTGGGATTACCAGACCGCTCTGGAGGGCTTCTTGCCGTGGATCGAGCAGGGCAGCCTCTTTCTGCTCCACGGCGTTCCCGCCGATGCCCTGCGCCTGCTCTACCGGCAGGCGGTGGTGACGGTTTGTCCCAGTGTCGGCGAGGGCTTCGACTTTTCCGGTGCGGAGGCCATGCGCTGCGGTGGCGTGGTCGCCGCCTCCGACATTCCAGTGCACCGTGAAGTCTACGGCGATGCCGCCCGCTACTTCGACCCCTACGATACCGCCAGTGTGGTCGAGGTTTTGCGGCAGATTATCTACAGCCCTGATGCTGAAAGCTTGCAAGCTCGCCTACGTGCGGAGGGTGCGGAGCAAAGCGCCCGCTATCTGCCGGAGCGAATCCTGCCCCAGTGGGAAGCGTTCTTGCACAGTTTGGCAGGCCGACGCGGCCGCGTACGAGCGCGTCGCGGCCACCGCGTACGAGACGTTCCTCGACTGGCGCATTGTGCCGGCGCCCAGGCGCGGCGAGGTCGTCCGCGCGCTCGGGGACGAGTTGCGCGCGCACAAGGAGGCGCTCGGCCGTCTGGTCGCGCTGGAGATGGGCAAGATCCTCCCCGAGGGCCTCGGCGAAGTGCAGGAGATGATCGACATGTGCGACTTCGCGGTCGGCCTCTCCCGCCAACTGTACGGCCTGATGATCGCGTCCGAGCGGCCCCGCCACCGGATGTCCGAGCAGTGGCACCCGCTGGGACCGGTCGGCGTGATCACCGCCTTCAACTTCCCGGTGGCGGTGTGGTCCTGGAACGCGGCGGTCGCGGCCGTCTGCGGCGACACGGTGATCTGGAAGCCGTCCTCGCAGACGCCGCTGACAGCGGTCGCCGTGCAGCACATCTGCAACCGCGTCATGGCGAGGTTCGGCTGCGATGGGGTGTTCAACCTCGTGATCGGCAGCGGGCGGGAGGTCGGACAGCGGTTGGTGGACGACGCTCGCGTCCCCCTGATCTCGTTCACCGGCTCGACCGCACAGGGACGCAAGATCGCCACCTCCGTCGCCGGGCGGTTCGGCCGGTCCATCCTCGAGCTCGGCGGCAACAACGCCGTCATCGTCATGGACGACGCCGACCTCGACCTGGCGCTGCGGGCGATCGTGTTCGCCGCGGTGGGGACGGCAGGCCAGCGGTGCACGACGCTCAGGCGCCTGCTCCTGCAGAAGGGGGTCCACGCCACGCTGCTCGAACGGCTCGCAAAGGCGTACAAGTCGGTGCCGATCGGCGACCCCCTCGATCCGGGGACGCTGATGGGGCCGCTGGTCAGCGAAACAGCGGTGGCCGACATGATGGCGGCGCTCGACAAGGTCCGCGAGCAGGGCGGCGAGATCGTGACCGGCGGCAAGAAGGTCGCGGGCCCGGGGAACTTCGTCGAGCCGACGATCGTCAAGGCCCGCGAGGGCCTGGCGATCGCCGAAGAGGAAACATTCGCCCCGATCCTCTACGTCTACGAGTTCGACACGCTCGATCAGGCGCTCGCGATCCACAACGGCGTGCCGCAGGGGTTGTCGTCGGCGATCTTCACCACCGGCCTGCTGGCGGCCGAGCAGTTCCTCTCGGCCGAGGGGTCCGACTGCGGCATCGCCAACGTCAACATCGGGACCTCGGGCGCGGAGATCGGCGGCGCCTTCGGCGGCGAGAAGGAGACCGGCGGCGGCCGCGAGGCCGGGTCCGACGCGTGGAAGGCGTACATGCGGCGCCAGACCTGCACCGTCAACTTCTCCCACGACCTCCCGCTCGCCCAAGGGGTCAAGTTCGACATCGGATAACCGGCGAAGCGCGGGCGCGCCGCCGGGTGCGCCCGGGCTACGCCTCCGGAGACATCGGTTGGCGGGGCGGCGATGCCAGGCCGCGCCGGAGGGTGTGCAGCAACTCCCTCACCTTGGCGCACTGCTCGCAGTCGGCCTCCGCGCTCGTGCACGGGACGCCGTCCGCCTGCATCTCCGCGCACTTGGGCTCGCGGACGTACTCGACGAGCGCCAGCATCATCTCGTACGTCATCTCGCGCAGCGGGCTCTCCGGGAGGTCCCGAAGCCCTGAAATCACCGTCCACTCATCCCCGCTCAACGTCACGCTCACCTGTCCCATCGCGCCTCCACTCCGTTCGCCGCGGGCGGCCCTCACGCACCCCGCCCGCCATCCCCGAGCGACCCTCCGAGGATCAGCACCGCGGCCTGCCGCCGGATCGCCGCCAGCACGCACTTCTCGTCCGGGCCGCCGTTGCTCCCGGGGCGCTCGGGCCACCCCTCCAGCTCGCCGATCGCCCGCGCCACCGCGTCCGCCGGCCGCTCAACGACGAGCGGCCGCAGCAGCTCGTCGAGACGGCGTTCAAGGGCTTCCGCATCGGCCGGAAGCGGCGGTACGAAAGCCTGCAGCGGCGCCGCGGGTCCGGCCTCCGGTCGGGCGCGGTCGCGGACCGCCGCGCGGGCCGCGCGAGTGCCGAAGATGGCAGCCTCGAGCAGGCCGGTGCCCATCGTGCGCCGGCGGCCCTGGACCCCGCCGGCCGCCTCGCCGCACGCGTACAGC
>NCBR01000299.1 GCA_002279285.1 Acidobacteria bacterium 37-71-11 | reverse complement strand
GTCCCGCGGGTGGCCGGATGCGGGCCCGGGCGCCCCCGCGCCCGAGCCCGCATGCTCCTGTGCCCGCGACCGGACAGGGCGATCCGCGCCGGGGCCCCTTGCTGTTCCCTTCGCTTCGCTCAGGGCCAGCGACACCCCGGCGCGGCTCGCCCGTCCGGGGCCCGCGGGCGCAGGAGCGGATGGCCACCCGCGGCACCGGCGGATTGGACGACCCCCCGCCCACACCTTGGAGGCCCTGCTGGAAGACGAAAGGCCTGACATAGGCCAGAGCCAACAGCAGGATCTCCGCTTGGCGGGGGGGTGGGAGGCCCAGACCGCCCAGGGGGCGGAGGCCGATGGCGCCGGAGCGTGCGGGTCCCGAGCGAGCGTCCCGCGGTGGGGTGTCGCTGGCTCCGACCGAGGGTCTCTCCGAGGGAGGAGAACAGCGAGGGGCCCCACTGCGGGACGCTCTGCTCGGTCGCACGCGCAGGCGGGTCGGAGGGCGGCGCTCGATGCGCCGCCCGAGCGACCACGGCCGCGGCCCGCGGGGCAAAAGAAGAGGCCTCACGCAGTGAAGCAAAAGACCGCCCCTCCGCGGGAGCGGCAAGCACGAACGATCCAACGGGGCGGCGATCATGCCTCTACGGCGGACGGGGCATCGCTATCACGCCCGTGTTACTTGAGCGGCTGCTGCGTCACGCCGATGATGCGGAACGGCTCGGTGCCGAGGCTCTCGAGCTCCACCTTCCCCTCGCTGTTGAACTTCGCGCGCATCGCGGCGATCAGGCGGCCTTGGCCGTGCCCGCTGTGGTCGATGTCGAGCACCACCATCCCGAACGGGTACTGCAGCGACCGCGTGCCCCGCCATTGCTCCCAGAACTGGATCGGCCGGTCGGCGATGACGACGATGCGGCGGCCGGTCGGCGTGGCCAGCGAGCGGATGAGCGGGACCTCGTACCCGAGGCTCGACCCGATCCGGATCCATCCCCGCCCCTTCATGCGGAACAGGGCGGCCTCGACCGCATTCTGCCCCTTGTCCTTGAGGAGAAGTGCGAGGGTCCGCACGTCGCCGACCGGAGAGTAGCTGTCGATGTGGACGACGATCGGAACCGTGCGGCCGTTCGTGGTATTGGCAAGGACGCCGGCAAACTGTTCCGGACCCTGGGGTTCGGCGGCCGGGTCCGCGGCCGCCGAAGGGTGCGCCGCGAGCGCCAGCAGCGCGGCGCCGACGGCCAAGAACGAGCATCTGGTATGCATGTGAGCCTCCGCGGGGCGGAGGGGCGCGTGGTCCTGAGATGGTGGTGCGAGGCCCCGCCCCCAATTCAGAACAGCAGTCTCCCGGGCGCTCTTCCCCGGGCGATAGAATCTCCTGGTGAGCATTGCGCCCAGGGAAGGGTCGAGCCGCTGGCTGGTGCTGGCCAGCGCGATGGTGAGCTTCTTCGCGGTTGGGATGACGTTCTTCGCGGTTCCTCCTCTCGTCGGCACGCTGCGCGCCGAGTTCGCCCTCAGCAACCTCGCCATCGGCCTCCTGATGGGGGCGATCGCCGTGCCGGCGGTCGCGCTGTCGCTGCCGCTTGGCGCCGCTCTCGACCGGTGGCCGCCGCGCGCCGCCGGGCTGGCCGGCCTCGCGGCGATGCTGGCGGGGTCCGTGGCGTTCGCGGCGGCGCCGGGGTACGGCTGGCTCCTGGCCGGCCGCCTCGTCTTCGGCGTCGGCGCGCTGTTGGTGAACCTCCTGCTTGCGCGGCTGCTCTCGGTGGCGTTCGCGGGCCGCGAGCTGGCGCTGGCGATGGGCCTGTTCACCGCGACGTACCCGGCCAGCATGATCGTGCTGTTCACGCTGCACCCCGTGCTCGAGGCGCGCCTCGGCTGGCGCGGCGAAATGGGCCTGCTGGTGGTGCTCGTCGCCGTGGCCATCCCTTTGCACGCCGTGGCGGCGCCGCGGCGCCTGCCGCAAGGACCGCCAAGGGCTGGGCAGGGCCGGGGTTCCCGCGCTCTTCCGGCCGCGCTCGTCGCCCTGGGCATCGCGTGGATGCTCTACTTCGCCGCGTTCGCAGCGGCACCGACGTTCGGACCGGAGTGGGCCGGCGGCGGTGCGGCCGGGCTGCTCGCGACCAGTCTGATCACCTGGGTGGCGCTGGCCGGCGCGCCGCTCGCCGGTGCGGCAATCGACCGATCCGGCCGCCCCCGGGTCTGGTGCATGGCGGGCCTCGGCGTGATGGCCGCCACCCTCGGGCTGATGGCCGCGGGGGCGTTGCCCGCGGCGGCCGCAATGGCTGCGCTCGGGTTGGCGGCGGCGGTCGTGCCGCCGGCGGTGTACTCGCTCCCGGCTCGGCTCGTGCCGCCCGAACGGACCGGGTTTGCCTTCGGTTTCATCACGGCGCTCTCCAATCTGGGGGCGCTGGCCGGGCCAGCGTTCGCCGGGGCCGTGCGCGACGCGACGCCGGCGTGGGGCCCGCTATGGGGCTCTCTCGCCGTGATGGCGCTGGCCGGCGCCGCCGTTGCTGCGTTCGCGCGCCCGCGTGCCGCCGGGGTGCCGGAGGGGGCCGAGGGATAGTACAATTTGGCACGAGCGAGGGAGAGGCGTCATTCCTGCCGCGGGAGGGTGTCATGAGACGGGCTTGCCTGAGTGTGCTGGTGCTGCTGGGTGCGGGGCTCACGGCCGCCGACGACGCCGTGGCGAGGCAGTCGCCAAAAGGGTTCGAGGCCCAGTACCGCGACTCCCTCTCCCATCCGGAGTACGCCGCCAAGGAGTGTGCGGAGCTGTTCAAGGGGGGCGCGCTGATCGTGATCGGGGGGGCGACGTCGGCGGAGGCGAAGGCGATGATCCCTGAAGCCGAGAAGGCCCGGAGGGTGATCATCTCGCCTTCCGCGAGCGAGCCCGACCTCGCGGCATCGAGCAACCTCTTCTTCCGCACGGTTCCCTCCGACGAGTTCGAAGGCCTCGTCGCCGCCGACTTCCTGGTGCAGCAGAAGAAGGCCCACACGATCATGATCCTGTTCGAGGAGGGCCTATACGCCGACGGCATGCTGCCAATTTTCACCGGGGAGGTCGAGAAGTTGGGAGCCAAGATCGTCGGCAAGCTCCCGATCGGACCCACCGACTGGGACAAGACGATCAGCAACGCGCTCACGGCCGGAAAGCCCGACGCCGTCTTCATCTGCGCCTACGGCGAGGAGATCCTCGGCGCGCTGACGGTGGTCCGCGGGGTCAAGTACCCGGGCACGATCTGCACGGTCTCGGCGATCGCAACCGGCGACTTCGTGCGCCGCGCCGGCGCGGCGGCGGAGGGCGTCTTCGTTCCGATGGTGACGATCGATCTGGCTTCGCCGAAGGAACCGATCGCGTCGTTCGTCAAGCGCTTCAAGGCGGCGCACAAGGGCGCCATGCCGGACCTCTTCGCCGCGTACGGGTACGATGCCGCGATGGTGGCGCTGTACGCCCTCCAAGGGCCGCCGCCGAAGGACACCAGCGAGCTCCTGGTGCGGATCATGAGCCTGGGCGACAAGCAGGGCGTGACCGGCAATCTCGCCTTCGACAAGTTCGGGAACATCGATCACCACCCGACGATGCACGTGATCAGGGACGGCAAGCTCGTGGAGCTCAGCGCGTCGTAGGCGACGCCCACGCGGCCTCGCGTGCCGCGACCTCCGCTTCTTGAGCGTTTCTTCCACTGCGTGAGGCCTCTTGCTTGCCCCTCGGGTGAAGCGGCGTTCGGGCTTTGCTCGCCCCCGCTGATGGGCTCTTTCTTCACTGCGTGAGGCCGTCTTGTTTTGCCCCGCGGGCTACGGCCGTGGTCGCTCGGGCGGCGCATCGAGCGCCGCCCTCCGACCCGCCTGCGCGTGCGACCGAGCTGGGACGTCCCGC
>NCBR01000298.1 GCA_002279285.1 Acidobacteria bacterium 37-71-11 | reverse complement strand
GGATCGGTTCGACGACCTCGGCGTGGATGCGCTCGTCGCCGACGGCCACAAGTGGCTCCTCGGCCCGGAGGGGTTGGGCGTGATGGTCACCCGTCCCACACTGCGCGCGGCCCTGACGCCGGTTCTGGCCGGATGGCTCAACGTTCGCCGGCCGGAACGGCAGCTTTTCCTGCAGGAGCTGGAGTTCCACCAGGACGGCCGGCGGTTCGAGCCCGGCGCGACGCCGACCGTGCTCGTCGCCGGCCTCGCCGCGGCACTCGACCTGCTCCTCGACGTCGGGATCGACGAGGTCCACGCCAGGGTCACGAGTCACGCGCGCATGATCACCCAGCTCCTCCTCAAGTCGGGGTGGCGGGTCGGGTCGCCCGGGTCGGCGCATCCGATCGCGGGCATCGTCGCGGCGCGCCACCCGTTCCTGCCGGCGGACGAGATCGCGCGGCGCCTGCGCGAGCGCCAGATCGAGGTGACCGCGCGGCAGGGGTGGGTGCGGTTCTCGCCCCACTTCTACACCACGGCCGGCGAGCTCGACGCGCTCGGGGTCATCCTCGGGAAGCTATAACGAGACGGGGTATACTTTGCCGGTGGCGGAAGAGCACAGCGCCGACGCGCTGATCCTCGGGGGCGGGCCGGCCGGAAGCACGGCGGGAGCGTTGCTTGCCGCCGCCGGGATCGAGACGTTGATCATCGAGGGCGAGCGCTTCCCCCGCTTCCACGTCGGGGAGTCGCTACTGCCGCACACGCTTCCCCTGCTCGACCGCCTCGGCGTCCACGAAACGGTGCGCACCCTCCCACACACCCGCCGCAAGGACGGCGCGACCTTCGTGACCCACGACGGCGGCAAGCACGTGGCGTACTGGTTCGAGAACGGACTTCCCCCCGCCATCCCGCACGCGTACCAGGTCCGTCGCGACGAGTTCGACCTCGCGCTGCTCGCCAACGCCCGCCGCTGTGGGGCTCGAGTGCTGGAAGGTTGGCGCGCCGCCGCGCCGCGGTGGGACGGCAAGCGCGTCGCGGGCCTGACCGTGCGCGACCCCGAGGGCCGCGAGCAGTTCATCGGTTGCCGCGTTTTCATCGACGCCTCCGGCCAGTCCTCGTTCCTGGCCAGCCGCATGGGGTGGCGGTTCCCCTACCCGATGCACCGGAAGGCGGCCGCGGTCTCCCACTTCAAGGGGGTTTGGCTGCCGCCGGGTCGCGAGGCCGGCAACATCACGATCGTCCTCGCGCACAAGGGATGGTTCTGGCTCATCCCGTTCGCCGACGACACCGTCTCGGTGGGCGCAGTCCTCGACGTCGAGCAGTGGCGCGCCCAGGGAGCCTCCCCCGGCGGCATGTTCGACGCCGCCGTCGAGGCCACCCCGGAGGCGGCGGGCTCTGGCCCGCCACGGCCGCGTCGAGGCCGCCGACCTCGCGCCGACGACCTCGCTGACCAGGTCGCTGCAACGCCTCTTCTTCTCGTTCATCCGGGCTTATTACGACCCGCACTTCCTGGCGTTCTTCTTCAACCCCCACGACGCCTTCGACATCCCGGCGGCGATCGTCTCCCTCCTGGCGGCGGACGTGCTCCGCCCCGGACGCTGGCGGCGGACGTCGAGGTACCGCGCGCTCCTCGCCCTGGCACGGGCGCAGCGGTGGGGCGTGCGCCTCGGGCGCCCGATCGTCGAGCCGCTGGCGGCCGGTCCCGCGGGCGGGGCGTGACGGCGGCCCCCCGATGAGCGCCGAGCGTTCCGATGCGGCGGAGAGCGCCGGAAGCCGGCCCGACCGCCACCTCTTGCGCTGGCTCCTGACCTGGGCCCGCCCGTACCGCGGCCGAATCGCCTGGGCGATCGTTCTCGTGCTGGCGGGTTCGGCGATGCAGGTCGCGGGGCCGTTGATCACCGCCGCGGCGATCGACCTCTACCTCAGGCCGGAGGCCGGCGCCACCTCCCAGAAGGTGCTGCACTTCATTCAGGCCCTGAACCTGCCGAGCACCGGCGGCAGGGGCCTTGCTTCGCTCGCCGGGCTCTTCCTGGTCAGCGTGCTGGGGTCGGCCGTCCTGCTGATCCTGCAGGCGCGCACGATGCTGATGACCGGCCAGCTCGTGATGCGGGACTTGCGCGACGCCCTGTTCGCGCACCTCCAGAGGCTGGAGGTCGCCTGGTTCAGCCGCACCCCGGCGGGCCGCATCATCACGCGGCTCACCAACGACGTGGAGGCCCTCAACGAGCTCTTCACCTCGGGTCTGGTGGACATCCTGGCCGACCTCGCGCTGCTCGGCGGGATCGCGGGGATCCTGTTCAGCATGGACTGGCGCCTCGCCCTCGTCGCGTTCGCCGTCCTGCCGTTCATGATCCTGCTCTCCGCCTGGTTCCGCAGCCGCGCGCGCTCGATCTACCGCGAGGTGCGGGCACGCATCGCGGCGATCAACACGCACCTGCAGGAGCACCTGGCCGGGATGTCGGTGGTCCAGCTCGCCCGCGCCGAGGCGAGGACCTCGGCAACGTTCAGGGAGCTCGACGCGTCCTACCGCGACGTCAACATCCGCGGGGTCTTCTACTACGCCGTGTTCTACCCGATGGTCGAGCTGCTGATCGCGACGGGGATGGCGATGCTCCTCGTCGCCGGCGGGATCTGGAGCTACAAGGGCACGCTCTCGCTCGGCGTCCTGGTGGCGTTCCTCCAGTACGTGCAACGCTTCTTCCGGCCGATCGGCGACCTGGCGGAGAACTACAACGTCCTGCAGGCCTCGTTCGCCGCCGCCGAGCGCCTGCACGCGCTGCTGCAGACCGAGCCGATGCTCCTCCAGCCCGCGGCGCCGATCGCCCCCCCTGGGCGGCTGGCGACGCTCGCGCTCGACGGCGTCTGGTTCGCCTACGACGAGGAGCGCTGGGTGCTCAAGGACGTGACTCTCGCCGCCGCGGCCGGCGAGCGCCTGGCCGTCGTCGGCCATACCGGCGCCGGCAAGAGCACGCTCGTCAACCTGCTGCTGCGTTTCTTCGACGTCCAGCGCGGCGCCGTGCTCGTGGACGGCGCCGACGTCCGCAGCTGGGATGTCGCCGAGCTGCGCCGCCGCTTTGCGGTCGTGCTCCAGGAAGTCGACTGCTTCGCCGGCAGCGTGCGCGAGAACGTGGCGCTCGGGCGGCCGGGGATCGACGACGCCCGCATCCGGTGGGCGCTCGAGCAGGTCGGTGCCGGCGCGCTGTTGGACCGCCTGCCGCAGGGGCTCGACACTTCCCTCGGCGAACGCGGCACCGGTCTCTCGATCGGCGAGCGGCAGCTGGTGTCGTTCGCCAGGGCGCTCGTCGGCGACCCCGAGTTCCTCCTCCTCGACGAGGCGACCTCCTCGGTCGACCCGTTGACCGAGGCCGTGATCCAGCACGCCCTCGAGCGTCTGCTGGCCGGGCGCACCTCGCTGATCATCGCTCACCGCCTCGCGACCGTCGTCGGGTGCGACCGCGTGCTGGTGGTGCATGGCGGGAGGCTGGTCGAGCAGGGCCGTCACGAGGAGCTGCTCGCACGCGGCGGACTCTACCGGACGCTGTACGACCTCCAGCTCCTGCGCCCGGCGGAGGAAACCGAGCGCGAAGCCGACCTGCCCTGAGCCCGGCCGCGGTCTTCAGGCCACCGATTTGGAGAGAACGGCGGCCGGGCGAGGCTCCTCGACCGCCATGTCGACCAGCGACGGGTTGGCGATCGGCACGCCGACGGAGTTGCCCCACTCGGTCCACGAGCCGTCGTAGTTGCGGACGCGCCGGTAGCCCAGCAGCTCATGGAGGACGAACCAGGTCAATGAGGACCGCTCGCCGACCCGGCAGTAGACGATGACGTCCTTGTCGGGCGTGATCCCTTCCCCCTCGTACAAGCGGCGGAGCCCGTCCGCGGACTTGAAGGTGCCGTCGTTCGAGATCGCCCGGCCCCACGGGATGTTCGCGGCTCCCGGGATGTGGCCGCCGCGCAGGGCGCCCTCCTGCGGGTAGCCGGCCATGTGGAGCAGCCGGCCCGAGAACTCGGCCGGCGTTCGCACATCCACCAGCGCGTGCGCGGCCAGCAACCGCACGACGAGCTGCCGCGGGTTCGGGTTGCCGATGTGCCGCAGCACGTCGGCCCTGAGAGCGCGGATCCCCGGCTTGGCCGGACCGATCGCGTACGATGCCACCTCCACGGCGGGCACCTCCCGGGTCAACGGCCTCTTCTCCGCGAGCCACTTCTTGCGGCCGCCGTTCATGAGCCGCAGTCTTTCGTGCCCGTGCAGACGGAACACCCAGTATGCGTAGGCCGCCC
>NCBR01000297.1 GCA_002279285.1 Acidobacteria bacterium 37-71-11 | reverse complement strand
CTCCCGGCCACCAACTGGGCGAAATCGTCATGGATGAGGGCGACCCGGTCGCGGACCGTTGCCAGCTTGCGTCCCTGTGCGCCGCCGGCCGAGTCGTCCGGGCCCCCCAGCTCGCGGTCGGAGAGTTCGACCCGCCCGACCTGAATGTGGGGCCGGGACTGGACGGCCGCCTCGTCCGTGCGCGCTAGGTCCTCCAGAAAGCCGTGAACCTCCTCCTGGGACACCCCGGCGCGGATCGTAGCGTGTTCGATCTCCCGGCGGCGGAACCGGCGGATAAGCGATGCGGAGTGCCGGGAGACGCGGGTGAACGGACGTCCCTGCACGAACAACTCCTCGCCGAGGAGGACCAAGGCGAGTTCGGGCTCGGTGGCGAGGAGCTTGGCGAGCTGCAGGGAGATCCGCTGTACGACCTCGGCTGCCCGAGGGTGCGCGGCGCCGTACAGGCCGACCGCCGTCGCGCCGCCGGCGAGATTGCCGAGGACGCCATCGACCTGCACCTCCCACTCGGTACGCGCGCTCACTCCTCGTCCTCCTCCTTCTCCGTCTGGGCGCGCAGCGCGACGCGCGCCGCCTCGGCGACGTCGCCGTCGCGGTCGCGCGTGAGGGCGGCCGCCAACCGACCGGCCTCGGAACCTTCGAGCCGCGCGATCGCGGCGGCCGCTTCGCGGCGGGGCTCGGTCAGGGGGAACGGGTAGCGCCACTGTTTGAGGGCCAGGATCTCACGCAGGACCCCGAGGGCGGCGGGGTCGCGGATTCGGCCGAGGGCACGGATGAGATCAAGGCTCGCCGGTTCGCGCAGGCGGTTGCCTATGTTCTCCCGCAGGCGGCGCACGAGGGCGCCGACCACGTCGGGGTGGCGGATCCGGGAGGCGACGTCGATCCCCACCCGCCGTCTCTCGTCGTCGGCGGAGTCGATGATTTGCAGGAGCAGCTTGAACCAATCCGGATCCTGGAGTTCGACCAGCGCCTTGAGGATCTCGAGCAGCACCTTGGGCGTCGCACCCTCGATCCGGGACTTGAGCAGCGCCGACACGTCCGGCCCGCCGAACCGGCGGAGCAAGAACACCGCGTTGCGAACGACGTACCAGCGCGGATCGTCGAGCATCGGCTGGACGTATGGCAGGGCGCGGCGTCCCTGACGGGCGACGACCTCGAGGAGACGCTTCCTGACGGCGAGGCTGGCCTCCTCCCCGAGCGCCTCCAGGACGGCCGGTAGCGCGGGTTCGCCGAGGGCGATGAGGAGCGCCGTAAGGTCAGGGTGGTGGCTCTTCTCGAGTGTCTTGAACGCCCGCACCGCGGCCGGCACACCGTTCTCCCTGATCGCCTGATGAGCTTTGGCGCTCCGGATGGCCCCCAGGAGCGGGGCAAGGCGAACGGCCGTCTCGAGGTCGCCGACGTCGAGGGCGGTGGCGAACTCCTCGGCGAGCCTGGCTGCCGCGCTCTCCGCGATCGGGGAGTCGGGCCAGAGCATGATCGTTTCCTGAAGCAGGCGGATGAGGTGCAGGCGCAGCCGCTCGTCGCCGAGCTCCGCGACGAGTTCCTGCGCGTGCGCGGCCTCTCTCCAGTCCACGCCCGGCCGCGCCTCCTCCTCGTTCCGGGTGTCCGGGGGGCCGAGCGGGAGTCGGGCGAGGAGATGCCGCGCGCGGACGGCTAGATCCCCCGGTGCGCCCGCTGGTTGATCGGAGAGAGGCGCCGCCATGCGATGGAGGACCCTTTGCACCACCTCCGGCACCGGGAGGTTCTCCAGCAGCATGCGCTCGATGGCGTCGAGCAGGAGCTCACCCGCCACCCAGGGGTCGTCGGGGTTCGCGAGCGGCAGGTGGCGGAGTCCGGTCACGACCGCCAGCCTCCGGCGGTCGTGGTCGAGCAGGCTGATCAGCTCAGCGAAGAACTCCCGCACCTCGGCGAGCGCCACGGGCCGGCGGTCCAGGGCGGGGGCGCGGGCGATCTCGGCAAGCTGGATGAAGAGGTGGTCGAACAGCGTCTCGGGGTCGGAGGCCGCCGCCAGCAGCTCCGCGACCGTGCCCGGCTTCAACTCGCCCTGACGGATCTTGCCGACGGCGGCGAACGCGCCGTCGCGAGCCAGGCGGCGGGCGAGTTCCGCCCAGACCGGACGCGAACTCCTCTCGTCGCGGGCGTGGTCGGAATCGAGGAGCTGCACGCCCGAGAGGTCGATCGGTACGAACTCGACGCCGGCAGGCGCGGCCCCGCCGAGCAGTCTGACGCGGTCCGCCTCTCCGGGAGGATCGTTGAGCGCGGCGAGGCGGTCGGCGAGCTCGACGACGCCGTCGGCGGCCTCCGGAAAGGAGAGGTGAATCGCCGCCAGGCCGAGATGGAAGAGCATGCGGACCAGGCGTGCGGCGGGAACGGTCGCCGGCATGGCGACCTCCTCACCGGCCCAGAACAGGCGATCCGGCCCGAACGAGGCGGTCGCGACCTCGCCGGGATCCGCAAGGGCGAGCGCCCGCTCGCGCAACCTGGCCCGGGCGGGCTGCAGCGAGGGGTGTGACGGCGGGTACAGGCGCAACGCCCGCCGCAGCGCCTCCACATCGCTGAACAGGCGCACCACGGCAGCGGCGCGGTCTTCCTCGGTCACGACAACGTTCCTCTTACGATTCTAACGCTTGCAGCAGGCGGCCGAGTTCGCGAACGTCGCCGAGGGGGAGGAGCGAGATCTCGCTGTCACCGGCGGGTTGCACCGACGCGGGAACGGCGCAGCGGGTGAAGCCGAGGGCGCGCGCCTCCCGCAGCCGTTCGGCGGGGCGGCCGACCGCGCGGATCTCGCCGAGCAGCCCAACCTCGCCGAAGAACGCCAGATCGTCGGGGAGGGGACGGTCCGCCGCGGAGGAGATCACCGCGGCCGCGACCGCGACGTCGAGCGCAGGCTCCTCGACG
>NCBR01000296.1 GCA_002279285.1 Acidobacteria bacterium 37-71-11 | reverse complement strand
CGGGCTGCGGCGCGCCGGCGCGGTCTCGCTCGCCGTCGCGGTCGCCGGCTGGTTCGGCGCCGCACTGGCGGCACCCGCGTTCCGCTCGGACGGGCCGGGCGTGGTGGTGGCGGCGCTGCAACCCAACGTGCCGCTGGAGCGCCGGTGGGATCCCGCCAACGAGCAGTCGATCGAGGACCGGGTGTGGCGCCTCTCGCGCCGGGGCGCGGACGCGGGGGCGCGCTGGATCGTGTGGCCCGAGAGCGCGCTGCCGCGGGTCCTCGAGAGCGACGGGGGGTTCCGCCGCGAGGTCGAGGCGTTCACCCGCGAGCGCGGCGTCTGGCTGCTGTTCGGCTCGATCGGGCTCGGGAGCGGCGAGGACGAGTACTACAACTCGGTGTACGAGGCGTCGCCGGCCGGCCTGCTGCCGTGGCGCTACGACAAGGTCCACCTGGTGCCGTTCGGGGAGTACGTGCCGCTCGTCGGGCGCGTCGCGGCGCTGCGCGCGCTCGTCCGCGAGGTGGGCTCATTCACGCCGGGAACGCACGTGCAGCCGCTGCCGGGCCCGGCCGGGCCGGTCGGCGTGGCGGTGTGCTACGAGGTGGCGTACCCGTCGCTGTACGCCAGCGAGGTGGTCCGCGGCGCGGCCGTGCTCGCGACGATCACGAACGACGGGTGGTACGGGGACTCGGCAGCGCCGCGGCAGCACCTCGCCCTCGCCATCCTGCGGGCGGCCGAAGCGAGGCGCTACCTGGTGCGGGCGGCGAACACCGGGATCTCCGCGGTGATCGACCCGTACGGGCGCGTGCTCACCCGCCTGGGCGTCAACCGCGAGGGGTTGATCACGGCCGAGGTCCGGCCCGGCGCCGACGTCACCCCGGCCGAGGCCCACAGCGGCGCGATCCGCGCCGGCGTTGTGCTTGCAGCCGCGGGTGTTATGATTCTCGGGGCTTGGCGCGGGTACCTTTGACGCGGGCCGCCTGCAAGCCGAGCTGAACACGATTTCCGAGGACACGCAGCGCTCCGACTTCTGGAACAACCAGGAGCGCGCCAGGGATGTGATGCGCCTGCAGCGGGGCCTCGAGGCCAAGCTGGCCAACGACCGCTTCCTGGCGGAGGCGGTCGAGGAGATCGAGGTCGTGCTCGAGCTCGCCAAGGAGGACCCGGCCGGCGAGGCCGAGCTGCTCTCCATCCTGGCCCGGGTCGAACCCAAGTTGGAGCGCATCGAGCTCGAGACCAAGATGACGGGCGAGTACGACGCCAACAACGCCTACGTCGAGGTGCACCCCGGCGCCGGCGGCACCGAATCGGCGGACTGGGCGCAGATGCTCCTGCGCATGTACCTCAAGTGGTGCGAGCGGCGCGGCTTCGAAGCCGAGGTGCTCGACACCCAGGACGCCGAAGAGGCCGGGATCAAGTCCGCCACCGTCCTCGTCAAAGGCGAGTACGCGTACGGCTACATCAAGTCCGAGAGCGGGATCCACCGGCTCGTCCGCATCTCGCCGTTCGACGCGCAGGGACGGCGGCACACCTCGTTCGCGTCGGTGCAGGCCTACCCCGAGGTCGACGACGAGGTCGAGGTCACGATCGACGACAAGGAGATCCGGATCGACCGGTTCTGCTCGTCCGGGCCGGGGGGGCAGGGGGTCAACACCACCTACTCCGCGGTGCGCCTCACCCACCTGCCGACCGGGATCGTGGTCAGTTGCCAGAACGAGCGCTCCCAGATCAAGAACCTCTCGCAGGCGATGAAGGTGCTGCGCGCGCGCCTGTTCGAGCTCGAGCGCCGCAAGAAGGAAGAGGAGCTGGAGAAGATCAAGGGCGTGAAGAAGGACATCTCCTGGGGGAATCAGATCCGCTCGTACGTGCTGCAGCCGTATCGGATGGTCAAGGACCTGCGCACCGGCCACGAGGTGGGGGACGCCGACCGGGTGTTGAACGGGGACATCGACCCGTTCATCGAGGCGTACCTCAAGCAGAAGGCGCAGGCGGCGAGCGAGGGGTGAGCCGGATGGGCTCCTCGCGCGCGTCTCGCGACGACCGGGACCCCGGACCACGGTTGTTGTGGGCCTCGCCGCTGCCGCCGACCCGGTCCGGGGTGGCGGATTACGCCGCGGAGGTGCTGCCACACCTGGCGCGCACGGCGCGCGTGACGGTCGTCGAGCCGCCGGGGTGGGAGCCGCCCGGCGCGCCGGCCTGGCTCGACGGCGTCGAACGGCTGCCCCACGGCGCCGGTTCGCCCGCCGGGGCGGTGAGCGTGCTGCACCTGGGGAACAACCCGTACCACCTCTGGATCGCCAAGCGCCTGCGGGCCGCGGGCGGCGTCGTCGTGCTCCACGACACGGTCCTGCACCACCTCCTCGTCGAGGAGGCCGCGGCCGACGGGGCGTGGGAGCGTTTCGGCGAGGAGATGGCGCAGGCGCACGGGGCGGGTGGCGCCGCGCTCGCGGCCGCCCGCCGCTGGGGCTATTCGGGGCGCCTGGACCCGTTCCTGTTCCCGGCCCGCAGCCCGTTGCTGCGGCGGGCATCCGGCGTGATCGTGCACAACCGACAGGCCGAAGCGGACGTGACGCGCGCTTGCCCCGGGCTGCCGGTGCGCCGGGTGCCGCTCGCGGTGGCGGCGCTTCCTGCCGGGGACCGTGCGGCGTGGCGCGCGCGGCTTGGCGTCGGGGTGGGCGAGCTGTTGCTCGTCCACCTCGGGTTCCTGACGCCGGCGAAGGGGATCGACGTCATCCTGCGCAGCGTGGCCGCCCTGACCCAGTTGGCGGTTCCCGTTCGCCTGACCGTCGTCGGCGAGGGGGGCGAGGCGGCCGCGTTGGCGGCCGCGGTGGCCGCGGCGGGGATGTCGGGGCGGGTACGCTCCTGGGGGTACGCGAGCGAGGAGGACCTGGGCGGCATCGTCGCCGCGGCCGACCTCGGCCTGGTGCCCCGGTATCCGACGGCCGGCGAGACCTCTGCGGCCGCCTTGCGTTTCCTGGCTGCCGGGACTCCGGTGGCGGTGGCGGGGTACGGCCAGTTCCTCGAGTTCCCCGCAGCCGCCGCGCCCCGGATCGCGCCCGGGCGGGCTGGGGTCGGCGACTTGGTCCGGGTGGCGGCGGCTCTCGCCGGCAGTCCGGCGGCCCGGTCGGCCGCCCGGGACGCGGCGCGCAAAGCCTGGGTCGACGGCGGCCACGAGCCGCGCCTGGCGGCTGCGGCGTTGCTGGCGGCCGCGCGGGCGCTTTCTTCCCTCACGGCGTGAGCCCGTCCCTTTCTTTGCCCGCGCGCTCCGCCTGCCGGCCGTCCTCGTTGATCCTTCTTCCTCTGCGTAGAGTTCATTGCTCAGCCCCTGCGCGAAGCGGCTTTCGGCCCTTGCTCGCTCCCGCACCCCGCGTTTCCCTTCACTGCGTGAGGCTCTATTGGCCCGCGGGCTGCGGCCGTGGTCGCTCGGGCGGCGCATCGAGCGCCGCCCTCCGACCCGCCTGCGCGTGCGACCGAGCTGGCCAGATCGGCGGGCGGACGCTCGCCGTTCCCTTCGTTTCGCTCAGGGCCGGCGTTTCCACCCGCCGATCTGGCCGCTCGGGACCCGCACGCTCCGGCGCCATCGGCCTCCGCCCGCTGGGCGGTCTTGGCCACCCACCCCCCCGCTTGACAGCGCGGGCGTCCAGCTCCTGTGGCGCGGGCGCCCTCGCCCGCGCACCACAGCCTCCTGGTCATGACTCTCGGCCTGCAGCAGGACCTCCGATCTGGGTGCGGGGGGTGTCGTTGATCCGCCGGTGCCGCGGGTGGCCATCCGCTCCTGCGCCCGCGGGTCCCGGACGGGCGAGCCGCGCCGGGGTGTCGCGGCCGCGGCTTCATGCGGACCGCGAGGGGCCCCGGCGCGGATCGCCCTGT
>NCBR01000097.1 GCA_002279285.1 Acidobacteria bacterium 37-71-11 | reverse complement strand
GGCATCGTCGTGACCGGGACGTGGCACGAGGCGGGCTCTCCTGCCGCCTACCGCGACCTGGTCATCGGGCTGCTCGGCGAGCGCCCCTGGGTGCACCCCGGCGCCGTGGTCGCGGACGGAAGCCGGATCGAGCGCAGCGCGATCGGTGCCGGGTGCCGGGTCGATGCCGGGGCGGTCGTTGCCGGCTGCGTCCTCACCGCCGGGGCGGTCGCAGGGCCGGGCTCCACCCTGCGCGGGTGCGTGCTCGCCGGCGCGGTGACGGTCGCCGGGGAGACGATCACCGACACCCTCGCGCTGCCGGGCGCGCGCGTCCCGTTGCTGTGACGGCGCGGCGTCCGGTCACAGCGGGACCTCCCGCCACTCCCCTCCGCCCTGACGCCACAGCAGCGCCCGCACGCGGCCGAGCCCACCGTGCACGCGCACCGCGAGGACCCGCTCGCGGCCGTCGTTGAAGTACACGCTCGACGGCGTGGCGCCGCCGGCGTGCGCGAAGCTCATGATGTTGCTGGCGCCGACCCGCACGCCGCGCTCGTCGAGCGTGCCGCCGCCGCTGGGGTCTGGCACTCCCCAACGGGACGGCACCCCCAGGTGCGTGGCGCCGCTCATGAAGTGCACCCACACCTTCGGTCCCAGCGCCTTGTCGACGCCGCGCACGAAGTCCGCGCGCGAGACGCCGTCGTTGTCGCCGTCCGCGACCATCACGTAGTACGCCAGCCCGTCCAGCTCGCAGAACACGAGGCCCACGTTGCGGCCGCTCGTGAGCGCCTCGATGCGGCAGCGCAGGGCGTCGGCCGCGATCTGCCGCGCCAAGCGCACCAGATCGGTCCTGCGGCGCACCTCGGTGAAGTCGGGCAGCACCAGGGCGGCCACCAGCGCGACGAGCGCGAGCGCCGCCATCGTCTCGATCAGCGAGAACCCCCGCCGTGTCGTCATCGCCCCTCCCGTGAACCGGGGGCGGCTTGGGGCCGCCCCCGACCGTCCACGCCATCTCTGTTTGTTGGTCTCAGTTGGTCTTCACCTCGTGTCTTCGCTTCAGCGCTGCGCCTTGACCGCCGGCTTGGCGGCCCGCGGCGAGCGCACCTTCTCGGTGAGCGTCGTGGCGCCGCCAGTGGTGAGGTACGGCTGCAGGCGGGCAAAGCTCTTCTCGCCGATCCCCTTCACCCGGGCGAGTTCTTCCGGCGCCTTGAACGGGCCGTTGGCGGTGCGGAACTCCACGATCCGCTGCGCCAGCGCCGGCCCGACCCGCGGGAGGAGCTGGAGCTGCTGCACCGTGGCCGTGTTGATGTTCACCTTCGGCCCCGCAGCCGGGGTCGCCGCCAGCACGCCGGTGGCCAGCGCGGCCGCCAGCGTCATGCACATCAGAGTCCTGGACGTCATCGTCGATCTCCCTTCTCGTTCGTGCTGCCGGGTTGATGGTCGTTCGCGGGTTCTCGTGCGTGCCCGCCGCTGCGCCGCCGGCTGTCCGCTAAGGTCCGTGGCTCATCGGTCACCTCCGGCCCCGCCCAACGCGAACCGCGTGCCAGGCCCCTGATTGAGGTGTAACTGCAGTTTTTCCAATGTTTTAAGTAGCTCAGAGGAGGACCGGAGAGAGAACCCGGATGGTAAGCTTTGCTGTCAGTCGGAGCGGAAGCCTCGCGGAGCGCTGCGCCGTGGCATGTCAGAACTTCCTCACACCTGCCGATGAACCCGGCACCCGGACGGCCGCCGTCGGACGCCGCGCCCGGCCCTCGGACCTGGCCGCCCTGGTCGCACTCGACCGGGCCTGCTTCGGGCGCAGGGCGTGGTCGGCGAGGGCGTGGCGGGAGGCGGTGACGGTGCCGGAGTGGGCCACCATCGTCATCGAGCGCGACGGGGCGATCGCCGCCGCCAGCGTGCTGATTCCCGACCTGCCGCGCGCCTGCCTCGCCTCGATCGCCGTCGCTCCGGAGTGGCGCCGGCGGGGTCTCGGGCACGCCCTCGTGCGCGACGCGATCGCCCGCGCCCGCGCGGCGTCGGCCCGCTGGCTCGCCCTCGAGGTGGATCGGGCCAACCGCGGTGCGGTTGGACTGTACCGGCGGGAGGGTTTCGCCGTGTCGCGGCGTTTTTGGGAAGACGGCTGCTGGCGGCAGGAGATGCTCCGCCGCCTCGGAGGTGCGTGTGGGGTGTGAGCTTGGACTCGTGGTCACCGGCGCCAGCGGTTCGCGCCTCGCGGCGGCGTTCGCCGAGCGAGCCGCCGAACACCCGGACGTCGGCGCGCTCCACGTCGTCCTCTCCGACGGGGCCAGGCTCGTCATCGCGCAGGAGCTCGGCAAGGAGCGCGCGACGCCGCACGGCTTCGCCGCCGGCCTGGCGGTGAGCCCCGCGGGCCGGGCCAAGCTGAGGACCTGGGCGGAGGCCGACCTGGCGGCGCCGGTGGCGTCAGGCTCGCACCTGCTGCGCGGCGTCGTGGTGTTGCCGTGTTCGGCCGCCACCGCCTGCTCGCTCGCCGCCGGGGTCTCGCGCGGCCTCGGCCAGCGCCTCGGGGACATCGCCCTCAAGCAGCGCTGGCCGCTGCTCCTCGGCTTTCGCGAGAGCCCCCTGTCGGCGATCCACCTCGAGGCCCTCCTCACGCTCACGCGCGCCGGCGCGGTCGTGGTGCCGCCGATCCCCGCGTTTTACCTGGGCGGCGACGAGATGGGCCGTTTCGTTGACCACTACTGCATGCGCCTCTTCGACCTTCTCGGCCTGCCGGTTGACCGCCCCGACCTGCGCTGGCGGGCCGCGCCGTGAGGCCTGTCGCCGCCGTGCGTGAGGCGGCGGACCTCGTCAAGTTCGCCCACACCGCCTTCGCCCTGCCGTTCGCGCTGATTGCCGCGATCGCCGCAGCGAACGGGCTTCCGCCCTGGCCGGTGCTGGGGTGGATCCTGCTCGCGATGGCCGGGGCGCGCACCGCGGCGATGGCGTTCAACCGCCTCGCCGACCAGCGCGTCGATGCCGGCAACCCGCGCACCGCGGGGCGCGCCCTCCCCGCCGGGCGCGTCGGGCGCCCGTTCGCCTGGGCGCTGGTGGCGCTGGGTGCGGCCGCGCTGGGGATTGCCACGTGGCGGCTCAACCCCCTGTGCCTCGCGCTCGCGCCCGTCGCGCTCGCCTGGGTGCTCGCCTATTCCTACAGCAAGCGGTTCACGAGGCTGTCGCACCTCTGGCTCGGCCTCGGGCTCGGGATCGCGCCGGTCGGGGCGTGGCTCGCCGTGCGTGGGTCGTTCGCGGTGCCGCCGCTCGTGCTCGCGGTCGCCGTGACGGCCTGGGTCGCGGGCTTCGACGTGCTCTACTCGCTGCCCGACGAGCCGTTCGACCGGGCCGCCGGCCTGCACTCGCTCCCCGCCCGCCTCGGTCCAGGGCGCGCCATCGCCGTGGCGCGCGCGCTGCACGTCGTCGCGGCCGCAGGGTTCGCCGCGTTCGCCTGGTGCATGGGCGGGTGGGGGCTGTGGGCCGGGACGGCGGCCGCGGCCGTCTTGTTGGCGTGGCAGCACACCCTGGTCGGTCCGGGCCGGCTGCAGCGTCTCAATACCGCGTTCTTCACCGCCAACGGCGTCCTCGCACTGCTGATGTTCGCGCTCTACCTCCTTGATATGATGGTCCGCGCATGAGCGTCACGACACTCGCCGCCCGCCACATCGCCGTCGAGGGCCCGATCGGCGTGGGGAAGACCTCGCTCGTCGATCTGCTGGCGTCCCGGTTCGAAGGCGTCAAGATCCTCGAGGACGTCGCCAACCCGTTTCTCGAGCCGTTCTACCGCGGCAAGGAGGGGGCGGCGTTCCAGGTGCAGCTGTTCTTCCTCCTCTCCCGCCACCAGCAACACCTCGAGGTCGCGCAGATGGACCTCTTCACCCGCCTGGTGGTGGCCGACTACACCATGCCGAAGGACCGGATCTTCGCGCGCATGAACCTCGACGACGAGGAGTTCCGGCTCTACGACCGGCTCTACCGCCTGCTCACGGCCCGCCTGCCGAAGCCCGACCTGGTCATCTACCTGGAGGCGGGCGTGGAGACGTGCCTGCGCAGGATCCGCATGCGCGGCCGCGATTTCGAGCGCAACATGGACCCCAATTACATCGTGCGCCTCAAGGAAGCGTACAACGCGTTCTTCTTCCGCTACTCCGAGACGCCGCTGTTGGTCGTCAACACCGACGAGATCGACTTCGTCAACAAGACGGAGGACTTCGAGAACCTCGTCGAACAGATCGCGCGTACCCGACAGGGGACGCAGGTGTACGTACCGCTCGGATCCGGCTAGAGCACGAGGACCGAGACGGGCCACGCGGAAGCCTAGCCCGCCACGCAGACGGGGCAGGCGCCGATCCCGCAGGAGGCGGGACGGCGACCGCGCTCCATCCGGATCCGTCGGCCCGGGGGGACCGATGGAGAAAAAGACAGGGCACAGGGCACAGGGCACCGGAGTTCGCAAACCCGAGCGCTCACAATCCGAAGCCGCTGCGGAGGTCGTGACGGCGCCCGAGATTCGAGCCTCGAAGGGGACGCGCCGACTCGTCATGGTCACCGCCGTCGACGAGCCGTCGGCGCGCCTGGCCGACCTGGCCGGCGTGGACATCGTCCTCGTCGGCGACTCGCTCGGCATGGCCGCCCTCGGCCGCCCCGACACGCTCTCGGTCACGCTCGACGAGATGATCCACCACACGCGCGCGGCCGCCGCCGGCGCCAAGCGCGCCCTGCTCGTCGCCGACATGCCGTTCGGCAGCTACCAGGCGAGCGTGGCGGACGCGGTGCGCAGCGCGTGCCGGCTGGTCGCCGAGGGCGGTGCCCGGGCGGTCAAGCTGGAGGGGCCGCGTTGCGACGAGACGGCCGCGATCACCGCCGCCGGCATCCCGGTCATGGGCCACCTCGGCCTCACGCCACAGGCGGTGCACCGCCTGGGCGGCTACCGCGTCCAGGGGCGCGGGGTCGAGGAGGCGCTCCGCCTCGTCGAGCAGGCGCGCGCGCTCGAGCGCGCCGGGGCGTTCCTGCTCGTGCTCGAAGCGATCCCGGCGCCGCTCGCGGCGGCGGTCACCCGTCGCGTGGGGATCCCGACGATCGGGATCGGCGCCGGGCCGGCGTGCGACGGCCAGGTGCTGGTGCTGGCCGACCTTCTTGGGCTGTCGGACGCGCCCGCGCCGCGTTTCGTCCGGCGCTACGCCGATCTCGGGCGGGTAGTCCGCGATGCGATCGCGGCGTTCGCCGGGGACGTGCGGGCGGGTCGTTACCCCGCGCCGGACGAAACCTACCCGAGCCCGCCCGGCCTGGCCGCGGCGCTCGCGAAGCACCTGGGGGACGATTGAAATGCTGACGATCACGACGATTGCCGGCGTCCGCGCACGGCGGGAGGAGGCGGGCCGCACCGGGCTTCGAGTCGCGCTCGTGCCGACGATGGGCGCGCTCCACGACGGGCACCTCGCGCTCGTGCGCCGCGGCCGCGAGCTCGCCGACGAGGTGTGGGCGAGCGTGTTCGTCAACCCGGCCCAGTTCGCGCCCGGCGAGGACTTCGAGCGCTACCCGCGCGACCTCGAGCGCGACCGCGACCAGCTTGCCGCGGCCGGCGCCAGCGTACTCTTCGCTCCGGCGGCGAAGGAGATCTTCCCACGGCCTCCAGCCACGGTCATCGATCTGCCCGCGCTGACCGCGGGGTTGTGCGGCGCACAGCGGCCGGGTCATTTCCGCGGCGTCGCCCTCGTCGTTGCCAAGCTCTTCAACATCGTGCAACCGCACGTCGCGGTGTTCGGCGCCAAGGACTGGCAGCAGGCGGCGGTGATCCGCCGGATGGCCGCCGACCTCGACTTCCCGGTCCGGATCGAGGTGCACGCCACGGTGCGGGAGGAGGACGGCCTCGCCCGTTCCTCGCGCAACGCCTACCTCGCGCCGAAGGCGCGGCGGGCCGCCGTCGTCCTGCACCGGGCGCTGCGGCGCGCGGCCGCGGCGGTGGCGGCCGGGGAGCGAAGCGGCGCGGCGCTGGAGGCGTTGCTCGCGGGCGAGGTGGCCGGGGAGCCGCTGGTCCGCCTCGAGTACGCCGCCGCGGTGAATCCCGACACCCTGGAGCCGTTCGAGCGCGCCGGCGACCGCGTGTTGTTGGCGCTCGCCGCCCACGTCGGGGGCACCCGTTTGATCGACAACGAAGTCGTGGAGGTGCCCTGATGCTCCGCCCGTTCCTGCGCGCCAAGCTCCACCGCGCCCGCGTCACCCGCTGTGACCTCGACTACCTTGGCTCGATCACCATCGACCGCGACCTCCTCACCGCCGCCGACATCCTTCCCCTGGAGCGGGTGGAGGTCTACAACCTCACCCGCGGCACGCGCTTTGCGACCTACTGCATCGCCGGGGAGGCCGGGGGCGGCGAGGTCGGGATCAACGGCGCCGCGGCGCACAAGGCCACGGTCGGCGACCTCGTGATCGTCGCCGCCTACTGCGACCTCGACCGCGAGGACATCCCGCACCACCGCGCCCGCGTGGTGCTGGTGGACGGGCGCAACCGGGTCGCCGAGGTCCGGTTGCAGTCGCCGTTCGACCTGCCGGAGTGAGAGGAAGGAAACGGGGGAAAGGGAAGAGGGTAGAGGGAAGACCCAGAACCGGAACGGTCGTCGGCTTCCCTCTACCCTCCACCTCTTGCCCCTTGCGCTGTGCCCTGCGCTGTGGCCCCCGTCTACATGTACTTCAGCATCTCCTTGGCCGATGGCGCTTCCTTGTGGTTGGGCGCGATCGCGATGAATTTCTCGAGCAGCTCCTTGGCCTTGGCCGTCTCGCCGCTGCGGAAGTACACCATGCCGAGCTGGAACATCGCGTCGGCGTACTTCGGGTCGGCCGTCAGCGCCTTCTCGAGCAGTGGCCTGGCTTTGGCGTCGTCGCCCTTGTTGAGGTAGGCCACGGCGTCGTTGTAGTACAGCGTCGGGTCCGAGGGGTTGGCCGCCTGGTAGCGCTTGGCGTATGTCGCGAACGCCGCCTTGTCGCCCTTCGCCTGGGTCGCGTTCATCGCCAGCGCCAGGCACTGCGGGAGTTCGGGCTTGTAGGAGAGACACTTCTCCGCAGCCATGATGGCGTCGTCGTTCTTTCCGGCCTTCTGGTCGATGTCGCCCATCGCCAGCCACGCGAGGTAGAGGTCAGGCTTGGCCGCGACCGCCGCTGCGAACTTGGCGCGCGCTTCGGCAGGCTTGCCTTCGTCCAGCAACTCCTGGCCCTCGCGAGCCTCCTTGAGGCCGGGCTGCTCGAGAACCTTCTGCTGCGCCTCGGCCTGGAGCTGCTGCACGCTCGTCAGAACGAAATCAACCTCGAGCGCCTGGCCGCCGATCAGCGGCTTTTTCATCGCCTCCTGCGGCTGGAACCCCGGCGCCTCGACGTGGAAGAGATACTCCCGCGTTGCATCGACGATCAGCGTCGCAAAGCCGCCCTTGTCGTTGGCGGTCAGCTCGCGGTGGAAGTTGGTGATGTCGGGGCAGGTGAGGATGATCTTGGCGCCGGGGATCGGGGTTCCCTTGGTGTCGGTCACGACGCCCTTGATCCTTCCCTCCGCCTGCGCGAAGAGAAACGTCGGGACGAGCAGCAGCGCACCGGCGAGAAGACGTGTGGCTTTCATGGTGTGACCCTCCGGGTCGGGGCGATGAACCCCACCCGCAAAAGTGTACGCTCCGGGTTGCCCCGAGGCAACCCGAACGGCGGGATAATTGTGAGACTGGAGAGCGGCGGCCGCACTCAGTCGAACGAGGGCTCGACCTCGGCTTCCGGCTCGGGTTCGGGCACGCCGGTGGCCATGTCCACCACCCACTGGTGGAAGTGCGGCTCCGCGGCGCCGACCGGGAACTCGAGGACCTCGGGAAGCTCGTACGAGTGGATCTCCCGGATCGCGTCGCTCACGGCTGCGAACAGGGAGTGCCGCGTCTTGATCATGAGCAGGTACTCGGTGTCCTCGCACACCTTCCCCTTCCAGCGATAGACCGAGCGCAGGCAAGGGATGATGTTGATGCAGGTCGCGAGTCGCTTCGCGACGAGCTCCTCGGAGATCTCGACGGCTTGTTGCTCGGTCCCGACCGAAGTGACGACGACGCTGATCGGTTCCAGTTCCACCATGGCGCTCACGGTAGCCCCCGCCCTTGCGCTCGTCAAGCAGGTGCGATCGGCGTACACTAGCGATCCGCAACCTGGGGGCGTACCGGGTTCGACGGGGGACATGTTGGGTCGCCGGCAGCGTGCCGTGGTCCGCCGCCACGTAACAAGGGCGGAAACTCATAGCTGCCAACACTGAGCTAGCACTGGCTGCTTAAACGCAGTCACGTCGTGATCGCCGGCTCCCGCCTGCGAACCTGATCACGGCGACGCAAAAGCAGGCTGCACCCAGCTGCCGCGACGAGATCAAACCGTAGGCTGCGCACGGAGACACCTGCGACCCAAGTCCTCCGGACGGGGGTTCGATTCCCCCCGCCTCCACCAAATACACTTGTTCGGGGGTCCCGCGGCCCCCGAACTGCGGGGGGCCGGGGTTGGGGCATCGGCCACCGAAGAGCCGTGGTCCGTGGTCCGAGAGAACCAGAAAAGGCCTTCCGTGCCCTTCTTGCCTTGGCCGACCCGGGAGTAGCATTGGTCCGCACATAGAGGGAGATCCGAATCATGGTCCATGTACCTCGAGGGGTCTTACCGCTTCTACTCGTCAACGTCGCTGCGCTGAGTCTCTGCTTGGACCAGGCGACTGCGGCGGCACCGCCGTCCGCCGCCGCGACCGAGACGACCGTTGCCTCCTCGCTTGACGGTGTCCCCATCCGCGTCTGGACCGCGGGCGAAGGCGCCCCAGCCGTGGTGCTCATCCACGGTTGGATGTGCGACCACCACATCTGGGACAACGTCGCCCCCGAGTTGGCGAAGAGCTACCGCGTGGTGACCCTCGATCTGCCGGGGCACGGCGCCTCGGGGAGAGACCGCAAGACGTGGACCATGGCAGCCCTCGGCGAGGACGTGGCGTCGGTCGTCAAGACCCTGCACCTCGGCAAGGTGATCCTGGTCGGCCACTCGATGGGCGGTTCCGTCATGCTCGAGGCCGCGAGCCGCATGCCGGGACACGTGGTCGGGATGATCGGCGTGGACACCCTCCTCGATGCAGACGAGAAGGACGACCCAAAGGCGATCGACGCCTGGCTCGCCACGATGAAGGCCGACTTTCGCGGCCAGACCCAAGCGCTCGTGCACATGATCGCCGGCAAGTCCTCCGACCCCGCCGTGATCGGACGCGTGGCGGAGCGGATGAGCTCCGGCGATCCTGCGATCGGACTCGCGCTGATGGACAGCCTGCAACATTACGACGTCAAGACAGGGATGCGGCGGGCGCATGCGCCGATGGTCGGGATCAACTCGACAATGCACGCCACGAACGTGGCCGCGAACCGAAAGTACCTGCCGCGCTACGAACTCCTCCTCCTCCCGGAGGGTGTCGGCCACTTCCCGCAGGTCGAGGCACCGCAGGCGTTCAACGCGCTACTCCTGCAGGCAATCGCGATGCTGACCCACTGACAAATCGGGCGCTGCTCGTTCCCCCGATTGACACGGCACGCCCAATCCTGTACAGTCTCCCTGTACAGGTCGGAGGGGCCATGGCGGCAGTTACAACGTATACACAGGCGAGGGCGGAGCTGGCGCAGCTTTGCGACGAGGCGGTTGCCACGCGGGAGCCAATCATCATCCACCGCCGTTCTCGCGAGGACGTTGCGCTGGTCGCTGCGGACGAGCTGCGCAGCCTCATGGAAACCGCGCACCTCCTGCGCTCGCCTGTCAACGCCGAGCGGCTCCTGCGTGCCTTGGAGCGGGCACGCAGAACCAAGCTTCGCCCCTCCACGACGGCCGTTCTGCGGCGCGAGCTGGGTCTTGCCGAAGAGTAGACAACCCGCAGCCGGGCGGGAGCACCGGCGGCTCGCGGTGTTTCATTCCGAGTTCATCGACGACCTGCGCTACTGGGTCGAGACCGACCGCAAGACAGCGTTGCGAGCACTGGCGATCGTCGAAGCGGTCCTTCGGGATCCGTCCCAGGGGATCGGCAAGCCCGAGCCACTCAAGTACCTCGGTCCTGGCGTGTGGTCGCGTCGCCTGACCCAGGAGCACCGCATCGTGTATCTCGTCCGGGCCGACCGCGTCGACTTCTTGCAGGGCCGGTATCACTACTGACGGGGGACGCTGAACAGCACGTGATCCTTCAGCGCGGCGGCGAGATTTCGCCGGCACTCTTCGAGATTTTTGCCGGTGGCCCACACGCCCTTTGCCTGGGGGATCTCGCCGTAGTACGGCTCGTCATCCTCGATGAGCTCGTAGCGCGCGTGTTCCGTCGCGCCATTGATGTCATCGAAAAGCATACGTATCGCTTCAAGGCACTGGGAGCTTACCACTATTGACGCTGGCCTACGTGCTGGGCCTGCATGCGCCGACGGAATTCGGACAGTCAAACCGACGGAAGCCGGACAGTGATTCCGATTGAAGGCGGACAGTGGTTCCGACGGGAAGCCGGACAGTTTGGCGGTCATCGTCGGAATCGGTGTCCGGAATGAATCGGAATCGGTGAGTGGGATCGAATGGCGGCGTGGTGACTCTCGCGACCGGGCATGCTCTTGTGGCGACGGAGGTACGTACGGAGCATGCCAGCAGAGAGGACATCCATGCGGAAGTGCAAAGAGATCTTGCGATTGAAGTGGGCGTGTGGGCTGTCGCACCGACAGATCAGCCGGAGTTGCGGGGTTGGCCACGGGACCGTTGGGGACACCCTGCGGCGGGCGGCGGCGGCGGGTCTGAGTTGGGCGAGCGTCGAGGGGATGGACGAGGGCGCCCTGGAGCGGGCGTTGTTTGCCGGGCCGGCGGCGACGAGGGAAACGACGCGGCCGGTGCCAGCGTGGGCCGACGTGCACCGGGAACTCAAGCGCAAGGGTGTGACCTTGGCGCTGCTGTGGCAGGAGTACAAGGAGGGTTCGACCGGCGGGCTGCAGTACAGCCGGTATTGTGACCTGTACCGGGCGTGGAAGGGGCGGCTGGCCCTGAGCATGCGGCAGGATCATCGGGCCGGCGAGGCCACCTTCGTGGACTACTGCGGTCCGACGGTGGAGGTGCGTGACGGCTCGACCGGCGAGGCGCGGCGGGCGGCGATCTTCGTTGCCGTCCTCGGCGCTTCGAGCTACACCTACGTCGAAGCCACATGGAGCCAGGGCCTGGAAGACTGGATCGGCTCGCACGTGCGGGCGTTCGAGTTCTTCGGCGGGGTCACCGAGCTGGTCGTCCCGGACAACCTGCGGTCAGGGGTGTCACGGGCGTGCTGGTACGAGCCCGACCTCAATCCGACCTATCACGAGATGGCGCAGTACTACCAGACGGCGATCCTGCCGGCGCGGCCGCGCAAGCCACGGGACAAGGCCAAGGTCGAGGCGGCGGTGTTGCTGGTCGAGCGCTGGATCCTGGCGCGGCTGCGCCACCGGACGTTCTTCAGCTTGTCCGAGCTCAATGCCGAGATCGTCCGGCTCGTCGCGCTGCTCAACAGCCGGCCGATGCGGGTCCTGAGAGTTTCCCGCCGGCAGCTCTACGAGACCCTGGACCGGCCGGCGCTGCAGCCATTGCCGGCCGAGCGCTACGAGTACGCCGAGTGGCGCCATGCGCGGGTGGCCATCGATTACCACGTCGAGGTAGCGACGCATTATTACAGCGTCCCGTACCAGCTTGTAGGCCAGCAGGTGGACGTGCGGGTCAGCGCCGCGACCGTCGAGTGTTTCCTGCGGGGCAAGCGAGTGGCGGCCCATGCCCGTAGCGCCGTGCGCGGCCGGCACACCACGGTGGCGGCGCACATGCCACGCGCACACCAGGCGCAGGCGGCGTGGACGCCGGAGCGGGTGGTGCGGTGGGCCGGACAGGCGGGGCCGTCGGTGGCGGCCTTGGTGGCGGCGATCATGGGGTCGCGCGCCCACCCTCAGCAGGGCTTCCGGCCGTGCCTGGGGCTGCTGCGGCTCGGCACGCGGTATGGCGAGAGCCGGCTGGAGGCGGCGTGCGCCCGGGCGCTGGCGATCGGCGGCATCTCGTACCGGAGTGTCAAGTCGATCCTCGAGCACGAGCTCGATCGGCAGCCCCTCGCGGTGGCGCCGACCGTCGGTCCGCTCGTCGTTCATCCCAACATCCGCGGCGCGGAGTACTACCGATGAGGCGGCCGACATGCTGACCCATCCCACCGTGGAAGCGTTGCACCACCTGCGCCTGACCGGCATGGCCCAAGCGCTCGAGGAGCAGATGCGGATGCCGGACGCGGCGAGCCTGACCTTCGAGGACCGCCTCGGCCTGTTGGTGGAGCGGGAGGCCACCGAGCGGGCCAGCCGGCGACTGACGACCCGGCTGCGCGCGGCGCACCTGCGCCAGAGCGCGTGCGTGGAAAGCGTTGACCTGCGCCACCCGCGAGGCCTCGACCGCGCCCTGCTCCTGGAGCTGGCGTCGTGCCGCTTCATCACCGCCCATCACAATCTGCTGATCACCGGGCCGACCGGCGTGGGCAAGACCTTCATCGCCTGTGCCCTCGCCCACAAGGCCTGCCTGGAGGGCCACAGCGCCCAGTACCTGCACCTGCCGAAGCTCTTCCGCGAGCTGGCGGCGGCCAAGGGCGATGGCCGCTACGGCCCGCTGCTCGGCCGGCTGGCGCGCATCGAGCTGCTCGTGCTCGACGACTGGGGCCTGCACCCCCTCGCCGAGGGCGAGCGGCGGGACCTCTACGAGATCCTCGAAGACCGCCACGGCCTGCGCTCGACGATCGTCACCAGCCAGCTCCCGGTGGACGCCTGGCATCACGCGATCGGCGACCCGACGCTTGCCGACGCCATCCTCGACCGCCTCACCTCCAACGCCTACCGGATCGAGCTCGCCGGCGAGTCGATGCGCCGCAAACACCCCGAGCTGCCTCACGCGGACGGGGAGCCGCACGAGTGAGCACCGGCCAGGACGTCGAGCCCTTCGCCACCGCAAGGGCTGTGGAGCTGCCGGAGCTGCCGGGGCCTATGGACAGCCTGTGGACGCATGATGACCGCGCCCACAGCCTGCCCACAGCCCCCTTGGAAAACGCTGCGCGTTTCCCACAGCTCCTTGGAAATCCCGGCCCCCACCCTCACCACCCCGGGATTCCCACAGCCCCACAGCCCCGACGGCGACGAGAGCAACGGTGCTACCCTCAAATCCTGAACAAAAGGAGGACCAAAACCACCCTCAAGCCGGACACCTTCAACCAAGAGAGTCACCCCGCGTCGCTTCGCTCCGACTCCTGTCCGCCTTCAATCGGAATCACTGTCCAACTTCGTCGGAATACGCACTGCCTCGGTACCGGCCCGGGGAGCACGAGGCCCACATCAAGGCGGTGTCGCGGGCCTACGACCGCGTCTCGACCGAACTGAAGCGGCTGCGGATGATG
>NCBR01000295.1 GCA_002279285.1 Acidobacteria bacterium 37-71-11 | reverse complement strand
CGGGAGCAACGACGCCAAGGGCGCCGCGGCGGCGATGACGGCGGCGTTCCTGCGCCTGGCGGCGCGCGGGGACGAGCTCGGCGTTCGCGTCCTGCTCGCACTCGCGGCCGAAGAGGAGGTCGGCAGCAAGGGGACCGAGCGGCTCGTCCCCGAGCTGGCGCGGCGCGGCCTGCAGCCGGCCGCCGTGGTCGTGGGCGAGCCCACCGACCTCGAGGTCGCGACATCGCAGAAGGGGCTGCTGGTCCTCGAACTTGTCGCCACAGGCCAGGCGTGCCACGCCGCGCACGGCCGCGCGCTCGGCGCGCCGAACGCCTTGCGCACGCTCGCCCGCGACCTCGTCGCCCTCGACGCCGTGGACCTCGGTCCCGCGCACCCCAGGCTCGGGCCGGTCACGCTCGAGCCGACGATGGCCCGCGGCGGCACGGCGCGCAATATGGTCCCGGCCGGGGCGTCGTGCGTCCTGGACGTGCGGACAAACCCGACCCCCGCGGCGGAGGAGATCGCGGCGCGGCTGCAGGCGGCCGTCTCCGGCGAGCTGCGGGTCTTGAGCGCGCGGCTGCGCCCGTACGAGATCGCCGAGGACCACCCGCTCGTCCTGGCGGCGCTCGCGGCCCGGCCGCAGGCGCGGACGTTCGGTTCCCGCGGCCTGTCGGACCTGGTGTTCTTCACCGGGATCCCGGGGATCAAGGCGGGCCCGGGCCACAGCGAACGCTCGCACACCCCGGACGAGTTCATCCTCGAGGACGAGGTGCTGGAGGGCGCGCGCTTCTACGAGCGGCTCGTGCTCGGTTGCCGCTCGTTCCTGGGCGAGGGGAGGGCGGCATGACGAGGTTGTGGGACCGCAACGAGCCGCTCGACCGGCTCGTGCTCGAGTTCACCGCCGGAGAGGACCACGCCCTCGACGACCGGCTGGTCGCGTACGACGTGCGGGCCTCGGCGGCCCATGCCGGGATGCTGCGCGCCGCCGGGTTCCTGAGCGAGAGCGACCACGCCGCCGTGCAGCGCGCGCTTGCCGAGATCGGCGCGGCGCACGCGCGCGGCGAGTGGCGGGTCGCCCTCGAGGAGGAGGACTGCCACACCGCCCTCGAAAACCGACTGACCGCCGCCGTGGGGGAGGCGGGGACGCGCATCCACCTCGGTCGCTCGCGCAACGACCAGGTGCTCGGCGCGCTGCGCCTGTGGCTGAAGGACGAACTGGCCTCGCTCGCCGGCGAGGCGGAAGCCGTGGCCGCCGCGCTCGACGCGATCGCCGAGAGTCGGGGCGCGCTGGTCATGCCCGGCTACACGCACATGCAGCGGGCGATGCCGACTTCGCTTGCCGGCTGGGCCGGGGCTTTCGCCGCCGAGCTGCGCGACGACGCGGCCGGTCTCGCGGCGGCGAAGCGCCGCGCCGACCTCAACCCGCTCGGCTCGGCCGCCGGCTACGGCGTCCCGGTGCTGGCGCTCGACCGCTCCCTGACGACGAGAGCGCTGGGGTTTGCCGCCGCGCACGAGCCGGTCACCGCGGTCCAACTTTCGCGCGGCAAGGCCGAGGCCGGCGCGCTGTTCGAGGCGGCGCTCCTGGCGCAGGACCTCGGCCGGCTGGCCGCCGACCTCTGCCTGTTCGCGACCGCCGAGTTCGGCTTCGTGAAGCTGCCGTCCGCGCTGACGACCGGTTCCTCGATGCTGCCGCAGAACGGCGGCGCTCGCCGAGCTGCTGGCCGTCACCGCGAAGCTCCCATCCGGTTATCACCGCGACCTGCAACTCATCAAGAAGCCGCTGTTCCGCGGGCTCGACTCGGCGGGCGCCAGCGCCCGCCTCCTCGCCCACGCCCTCCCGGCGATCGAGTTCGACGAGGCGCGGATGCGCGATGCGGTGGACCCCTCGCTGCTGGCGGCGGAGCGCGCCTACCGGATGGTGGTCGAGCTTGGCCTGCCGTTCCGCGAGGCGTACCGCCGGGCGCGGGAGACGTGAGCATGGCGGAACGGGGGCCACGGGCGGTGCAAATCGCGCGTCGAGGCTACGGTGACGTCCTGCCGGCCGAGGTGGTCGCTCGCGGCGCGCGCCGTCGCCTCGCGCCGGGCCGCGGCCAGGCGGCAGCGGGCAGCGCGACCGGCGCCGCGACCGTGTCGGGGGCGAAGGCGACCCGGCGGCGCGCCGCGATTGTGGGCGGCCCCCGGATCGTCTACCCTCACGCCTCAATGAACACCTCGCTGCTGCCCGCGATCCTCGCCGGCCCGCGGCACGCGTGGCTGGGTCTGGCCGACGGCACCGTGCTACAAGGCTTCGCGGCCGGAGGCGGCACCGCCTCGGGTGAGGTCGTCTTCAACACCTCGATGTTCGGCTATCAGGAGATGCTCACCGACCCGTCGTACCGGGGGCAGATCCTGGTCCTGACGGCGCCCCACGTCGGCAACGTCGGCGTCAACGAGGACGACCGCGAGTCGGGCCGGTTCTGGGCCGAGGGGCTGATCGTACCCGACCTCTCGCTGGTGCCGTCGAACTGGCGCTCGGCCGGAGGACTGCTCGCCAGCCTCCAGGCGCAGGGTGTGCCGGTGGCGTGGGGGTTCGACACCCGCGCGCTCGTGCTCCGGCTGCGCGAGAAGGGGGCGCTCCCGGGCGTGCTGGTGTGCGGGCGCGAGCCGTCCCCGGACGAGATGGCCGCGCTCGTCGCCGCGGCGCACGGGACCGACGGTTGCGACCTCACCCGCCAGGTGGCGTGCTCCGAGCCGTTCACCTGGCGGGAAGCCCCGTGGCACCCCCCCGGCGCCTCCCCGCTGAACGGTATGAGTTCTTGCGGACCACGGACCACTGACCACGGACCACGTATTGTCGTCATCGACTGCGGCGCCAAGCGCTCGATCTTCCGGCAGCTCGTCGGCGCCGGCGCGGAGGTCGTCGTGGTGCCGCCGGATACCGGCGCCGATGCGGTCCTCGCCCTGTCGCCCGGGGGCGTGGTGGTTTCCAACGGCCCGGGCGATCCGGCCGCGGTCGCCGGCGTCGCGGAGACGCTGGCGGCGCTCCTGGGCCGCCTGCCGGTGCTCGGCATCTGCCTGGGCCACCAGCTCCTGGCGCGGGCGCTCGGCGGCTCGACCTACAAGCTCCCGTTCGGGCACCACGGCGCCAACCACCCGGTGCGCGACAGTTCGAGCGGCACGGTGTGGATCACCTCGCAGAACCACAACTACGCGGTCGAGCCGGCTTCGCTGCCGGCCGGCGCGGGGGTGTCGATGACGAACCTCACCGACGGCTCGGTGGAGGGGATCCGCGCCGACGCCCTGTTGGCCGAGGGGATCCAGTTCCACCCCGAGGCCGGGCCCGGACCGCACGACGCCCTCGGCGTCTTCGCCCGCTTTGTCGCGCGCTGCGAGAGGCACGCGTGAACGGAACGTGCGTCGTGGGTCGTGGGTCGTGGTTCGTGGTTGGTGGTCCGTCCGAGGCCCGTCTGCGGCGCTGCCGATCCCGGGCGAACGGTCCGAGCGCGATCGTTTGCGCACCGACCGAAATGTGCCCCGCGATCCACGATCAACGATCCACGATCCACGGTCTGGCGCGGGGGGCCTGATGCCGCGCCGCGACGACGTGCGCAGCGTGTGCGTGCTCGGGGCGGGCCCGATCCGCATCGGGCAGGCGTGCGAGTTCGACTACTCCGGCGTGCAGGGGGTGCAGGCGTTGCGCGAGGAGGGGCTGCGCGTCGTGCTCGTCAACTCCAACCCGGCGACGATCATGACCGACCCGGAGCGCGCCGACGCGACCTACGTCGAGCCGATCACCGCCGAGGTCGTTGAGGCGATCCTCGAGAAGGAAGGCTGCGACGCGGTCCTTCCGACGCTCGGCGGTCAAACCGCGCTCAACGTCGCGGTGGAGCTCGCCGCCTCGGGGGCCCTGGACCGCCTCGGCGTGCGCCTGCTGGGTGCGAGCGTGGACGCGATCCGCACCGCGGAGGACCGCGAGCGCTTCCGCGAGGCGATGCGCCGGGCGGGGCTGCCGGTGCTGCCGTCGGTGACGGTCACCTCGCTCGGGCGGGCCAACGAGGCCGCCGATGTCGTTGGTTTCCCGGCGATCCTGCGCCCCTCGTTCACGCTCGGCGGTACCGGCACGGCGATGGTCTACAACCGCGAGGAGTACAAGGCGGCGATCGCGGCCGCCCTCGCCGCCAGCCCGGTCGGCGAGGTGCTGGTCGAGCGCTCGGTCGAGGGCTGGAAGGAGTTCGAGCTCGAGGTGATGCGCGACGCCGCCGACACGGTGGTCGTCGTCTGCTCGATCGAGAACCTCGACGCGATGGGCGTCCACACCGGCGACTCGATCACGGTGGCCCCGGCGCTCACCCTGACCGACAAGGAGTACCAGGTGCTGCGCGACGCGGCCGCGACCTGCCTGCGCACGGTGGGGGTCGAGACCGGCGGCGCCAACGTCCAGTTCGCGGTCCACCCCGGGACGGGCGAGTGGGCCGTCATCGAGATGAACCCTCGGGTCTCGCGCTCCTCGGCGCTCGCGTCCAAGGCGACCGGGTTCCCGATCGCGCGCATCGCGGCCAAGCTCGCGCTCGGCTACCGCCTCGACGAGATCACCAACGCGATCACCGGTTCGACGCCGGCCTCGTTCGAGCC
>NCBR01000294.1 GCA_002279285.1 Acidobacteria bacterium 37-71-11 | reverse complement strand
AAAGCCTTCTGAGCGATCGACGCCTGCGCGCAGGAGAGGACGGCGCGCGACAGGTCCGCGTCGTCGCCCAGGCGCGCGCGGCCCTCGGGACGCCAGCCGTCCCAGCGCCAGCGCTCGAAATCGGGGCCGTTGGAGGCGCGATGGCGGTCCGGGCTCAGGGCGTAGCCGGCCCGCCACCCTCTCCAGGCGGGCGGCGGCTTGGGCGCGAAGGACTTTCGCAGGAAGGCAAGTTCCTTGCGCGCCGGTCCGGGCATGAGGCCGCACAAGGCGTCAAGCGAGGCGGCCTGGTCGCCGGCGACCTCCTCGAGCGCGGCCGGGGAGCCGTCGGGGTTGACCGCGCGCCGAAAGCCGCCGTCCTGGGGGTCGGCGAAGAGGAGCGCGCCCTTGGCGGCCGCGAGCGCCAGGTCCCGGGCCCAGGGCGCCTTCAGCTCGCGCAGGGCGGCGATGCGCTCGAAGCGCGGAAATCTCGGGCCCACGCGGTCGAAGGTGCGGCGCGATGCCCTTCGATCCCCTCCCGGCCGTGCTAGCATTTCCCTCCGGTTGGGATGGGCTCGGATCGCTTCCGGGTGAAGGCAGCATGGAAAACTACGACTACCTCGATGGCAAGTACGAGCTCTTGGAGAAGCTGTACGAGGGAGGCATGGGCACCATCTACAAGGTGCGCCACCGCCTGCTCGATGAGATCCGCGTCATCAAGGTCATGCGGCCGCAGCACGAGACCAACGAGGGCCTGCGCAGCCGGTTCCTGCGCGAGGCCCAGATGGCGGTCAAGCTGCGCCACCCGCACATCGCGCAGATGTACGACTTCGCGTTCGACGAAGCGGGCCGCGGCTTCATCGTCATGGAGTACGTCGAGGGCATCTCGCTGCAGGAGATGCTCGAGCGGGTGGGCGCCCCGTCCCTGAGACTTTCGCTCGACCTGGCCCGCCAGACGTTGACGGGCCTCGGCTTCCTCCACCGCAAGGGCATCGTCCACCGGGACATCTCGCCCGACAACATCATGGTGGCCTGGGACGAGTTCGGCCAGCCCATGATCAAGCTCATCGACCTCGGCATCGCCAAGGTCATCACCAGCACCACCGCTCTCACCGTGAGCGGAACGTTCCTCGGGAAGCTGCTGTATGCGTCGCCCGAGCAGTTCGGCACGTCGCCTGACAAGGTGGACCAGCGCAGCGACATCTATTCCTTCGGCGTGGTGCTCTACGAGCTGTTCACGGGCAACCGCCCGTTCCCCGGCACCAGCCCGCAAGAGTTGATCGCCGGTCATCTCGTCAAGCCGCCGCTCGCGTTCGCGATCGGCGACCCCGACGGGCGCGTCCCCGACGACCTGCGGGCAATCGTCCTCAAGGCGATCGCAAAAAAGCCCGAGGACAGGTACGCCTCCGCCGAGGCGCTCGATGAGGTGCTGGCCGCGGTGCAGGCTCGGTTCCCGCGCGACCCGGACGAGTTCACCAGGATCCTCCAGCAGTACGACTCTTCCGAATCGACCGCGAGGATCGCCAAGCCGATGCCGGGCAGCACGCAGCGGCAGATCGCCGCTCAGTTCGGGCTGGTGGCCACGCCGCAGCCGATCTCCGTGGCCGACGCTCCGGATCCCCAATCCACCGCCCCGACCCTGCTCCCCCAACCGAACGTCGCCGCGGGCACGGACACGATGCCGACGGGCGAGGCCAACCCGGGAATGGCCGCGCCTGCGGAAACCCAGCCGACGTTGATCCTGCCGGAGGACATCTCCATGCCCCCTGGCCAGGCGGCTGGAGCCGGGGCCGGCAATGGGGCGCCGGCCGCATCAGCTCCCCCCGCGGCCACGACACCTGCGGCAACCTCGAAACCGGCGGCCAAGACGCAGGCACCCTGGCTTCTGCTCGCCGTGGGGGCTGTCGCGGCGGTCATCGCCATCCTCCTCATCGGCAGAGGGATCCTGCAGCCCAAGGCACGGCCTGCCGCCGCGCCGCTCGCGTCCCAAGCGCCGGCGGAGTCCGTCGCGCCACCGGCGTTGCAAGTCGCCGCCGTTGCCAAGACCACGGCAACACAGGCCGAGCTCGAGACGGCGATTGCCGTCGGAAATGTCGAGAGGCTTCGCGCCCTCCTGGCCGACCTGCCCGACGCCGAGCGTGCCGTTATCGAGGCCTCCCCCAACGGCACGCACCTCCTCGATCTCGCCCGGCGCAGCGTCGCGACCGACGCGGCGCTCGGGAAGGCGATCAAGGCCAAGAACTGGGCCGCGGCCCTACAGCACGCGTCCGCTCTCGCCGCGCTCCTCCCGGCCAGCCACCTGGCGCAGCACGCGCGGGAGACCGCGGCCGTTGCGCTCGAAGCCCAGGCTGACGCCCTCCTCCACCAGGGCCAAACGGATGCGGCGCTCGTGAAGTTGCAGGCCCTGCAGCGATCGTGGCCCAACCGGACCGGCCTCGAGGCCCGCCTGGCCGGTATCCACTCCGCCCGGGAAACGGAGGCGCGCTTCGCCGCCGCGCTTGCCGCAGCTGATGCCGCGGAGAAGGAGCGCCAACCCGAGAAGGGGTTGGACGCGCTCGCGCAAGTTGTGCCAGACATCCACTGGCGGGAGCGCTTCACCGCGGCCCGCCAGCGTCTCGAAAACCTGCTCGCCCAGCTCGATACGGCGCCGCCCGTTGTGCAACTGGAGCCCGGCTCCGGGAAAAGATATTCAAAGGGCAAGCCGTTCAACCTCTCCGTGATCGTCACGGACGACTACCGGGTGAAGAGCGTCACCGTCATGGCTCGCCAGGAAGGCGCCCCCGCCTACCAGGCGCTGCCCGCGCAGGCCACCGGCAACGACGAGTACACGGTCGAGATCACACCGGAGTTCCACGGCAACAAGACGGTCGAGCTTTACGTCGTGGCGACGGACTATGCGGGACACTCCTCGCAGCTCGGAACCGCCGAGCAGCCTCTCCGC
>NCBR01000096.1 GCA_002279285.1 Acidobacteria bacterium 37-71-11 | reverse complement strand
CTTCGGCGGCTCGCGTGCTCACGTAGCCTCCGGCTACGCTCCGCCGCGTCCGCCTCGGGCGCCTTGCAGCTGGCCCAACGGCGGCGGCGCGGCTACACGCCCCAAGCTCTGAGGCCCTGCCTATCGTCGAGCCTCTCGTCTTCGAGGGATGCGCTCCAGGCTGCGCGGCCTGCGGCCGGCGCGGCCGACTCGGACCACGGGCCACTGGCCACGGACCACGTCGTTCCTGTGCCCGGCGCCCGATACCCGGCTACCGCCTCCGGAGGTGGCGGCGCGCTCGCGCGCCGACCGTGATCGTGCGGATGGCTTGCGAGGTGGTGGTGGCGTTGCCGACCCGGAGCGTGACGGTGTACGCCCCGCGCAGCGCGTAGGCGTGGGTCGGGTTACGGTCGGTCGAGGAGGCGCCGTCGCCGAACGTCCACTGCCACGAGCGCGGCACGCCGGCCGAAGTGTCGGTGAACTGGACGGCGCCGCCTACGTATGGCGCCGCCGAGGAGACGGCAAACGAGGCCGTCAGGATGGACGGGGTCGCTGTCCGCGTCGGCGTGGGGGTCGGCGTCGGGGTCCACGTCGGCGTTGGGACCACGGTCGGCGTCCACGTCGGCGTTGGGGTGGCGGTGCCGCTGAACCCGGTGTCGGGGGTGGAGTAGCCGCTCCAGCCCGCGCCGTTGTGGGCGCGCAGCCAGTAGTAGTAGAGCACACCGGGCGACGCGGTGGTGTCGTCGAAGAGTGTGCCGGAGAGCGCGGCGAGGTACGCCCAAGTACCCGAGTTGTTCGTGGTGTTGCGCCACACCTGGTACAGGTCGGCGCCGGCCGACGCGTTCCAGGTCACGCGCACCCGGTCGGAGAATGCGCCGTCGCTCGCCGAGACGCCGGTCGGCGGCGCCGGGACCGCGGACGGTATGGTCGGCGTCGGCGTGGGCGTCGGGCCAATCGTCGGTGTCCGGGTCGGTGTGGGCGTCGGAACCGGGGTCGGGGTCCACGTCGGTGTCGGCGTCGGACCGGAGGTTGGCGTTCGCGTCGGTGTGCGCGTGGGGGTCGGTGTCGCCGTCGGCCCGGCGGCGGGGTACGCGTACCCCGCACACGTGATGTCTGTAATATTGAGGTCGTTACAGTTGCCGCCGTCGCAACTCGAATACATCAGCGCGTTAGGGTCGGTGACGTGCGCGAACCCCATGCCATGGCCCAGCTCATGGGCGATCATGTGTTCGTAGGACACATCCGACAGGCATGTTGCTGTAATCCCGTTGTTAAGCACGACGAATTGACTGATGATGTCGTACCAGGTCGTGCCGTCGGAGGTCGTGCTCGTGGTGAAGGTGTACCACGGCCCGCCGTACCCGAGTGTGCCGGTACAATTTGCAAGGTCCGCGATGTCGCCGCATGGATCGTTAAACATCACGTAGTTGTCGCCCTGACCGGGGTAATCTTGGCTGGCTGTGCAGGTCATCGTATAGGTACTTCCACCTCCGTAGATGAGATCTATGCTGGTGCCGCTGATCCCATCCCACATCGTCGTAGCGCCTTGAAGCTCGCTGAGCCCACCGTCCGAGCGCGCGGCGTCGCCCGCGGGTGGGTTACCGCCAAAGTAGATGGTCACACTGCCCCCGGTGTCGAAGGCGCTCCAGCGCAGCGGGCGGGACGGGTACTGTGGGTACTGTGAGCCGCCACTTCCGATCTCGAACGCACAGCCCGACGGTGCCGATTGGACCTTCGCCTCGAGTGGGAGCTGATCTGCCCGCGCTGTCACAGTCCGCGCGTTCCAGGTCTCTCGCCCTGCTACTACTGCACGCAGATGTGTCAGCAGCGGTAACTCCTGGTAGGTTCCGACCGCCTCGACAGACCGCGAAGCAGCGAGCGGATATGCTTCGATGCCAGCCCGTTCTGGCAGCGGCGCGAGCAGGGATGAACCATCGCGACCGTTGATCCGGTGGAGGAGGCCATAGGCCATCATCTGTGGCAGGAATACGCCGTCTAGCCGTTCATGCAGGAACAGCAGGTAGACCTGTCCGGCCTCGAAGCGCGGGGATCCAGAGACCAGCCAGCCGACGCCGTCGCGCTCGCCGCCGGGGGCTTCGACCGTCAATCGCTTGCCGCGCTGAGATTCGCCGGAAACTGACATCAGAACTTCGAAGTTTGTCAAGGTAAAGAGAAGAGGACCGTGTTGCGTCACCGTAGACGCCCCGGCTCGCACCAAGGCCACCGTGTCCGACATCTGCGCCAACTCGCCGAGGTTCGCGGGCGGGATGATCGAGGTTGCGGAAGCCGTCACCGCCGCGAGCAAAGCCGCGGCCAGGACGGTGAGCTGCCTTGGGCACAGCAAAGCCATCGGGTCGGGCCTCCTCGGTTCATTCTATTCCTTGGCCCGGTCTGGATGGTGACGCCCGTCACACCTCTCGCGCCGCGGGACCGGCGGGTGGCCCGGCGTCGGGTGGGGGCGGGGGTGGCTCACGCATGGCGTCGATGGCGGCGATCGTGTCGGCGCCGAGCGGCGGGCGCAGCGGGAGCATGAACGGCACGCGCCGCCAGTAGGCCTCGTAGGCGTCGCCGAAGCGCAGCGCGAGGTTGTGGTCCTCGCGGCGGGCACGCATCAGCGTGATGCGCGTAGCGGGGATGAACAGGACGAGGGCGGGGAGCGAGCGCATCGCGACGATCGCGCCGACGAGCATGAGCAGGATGCCGGCGAGGTAGGGGTGGCGGATGAACCGGTACGGGCCGCGGGTCACCAGGCGCGTGCCGCGCCCGATCGCGCGCACCGCGGCGAGCGCCAGCAGGCCGCCGGCGAGCAGCAGCGGGGCGGCGGCGCGCAGGGTGACGCGGGAGAACTCGCCGGTCGCGAGCGCCCCGGCGGCGCAGCCGACGACGAGCAGCGTCCACGCCACCGGCATCTCGCCGACCGGCATCCCCGGGACGATCTCGGCGTCGTCGCTCATGCGCCCTCCGGCCGCCTACCCCGCCTGCGCAACGGCGGGCCTGGCCGCGCGGTACCGCTCGAGGCCGGTGAGGAACACCTCCATGGCGCGCTCGAGCTTACTGACCTCGAGGACGTACGCCATGCGCACCTCGTCGCGCCCGGCGCCCGGGGTCGCGTAGAAGCCGCCGGCGGGCGCGACCATGACGGTGTCGCCTGCGAGCGAGAAGTCCTCGAGCAGCCAGCGGGCGAAGTCGTCGGAGTCCTCGACGCCGGCCATCTTGACGATCATGTAGAACGCCCCGCGCGGGCGCTTGAGGACGATGCCGGGGTCGGCCGTGAGCGCCTCGTACATCACGTCGCGGCGGCGCTGGTACTCCGCCCGCACCGCCTCGAAGTAGCTCTCGCCGAGCCGGTAGGCTGCGATCGCGCCGAGTTGCTCGAGGGTGGGCGGGCAGAGGCGCGCCTGCCCGAACTTGAGCACCGAGCTCATCACCTCGGGGTTGCGGGAGATCACCGCGCCGACGCGGGCGCCACACGCCGAGAAGCGCTTGGAGATGGAATCCACCACGATGGCGCGCTCGCGGATCTCGGGCAGCTCGAGCACCGAGCGGTGGCGGCGGCCGTCGTAGGTGAACTCCTTGTAGACCTCGTCCGCGATCAGGAAGAGGTCGTGGCGCTTGACGAAAGCGGCCAGGCGTTCGAGTTCCTCCCATGCGAGCACGGTGCCCGTGGGGTTGTTCGGCGAGCACACCAGGATGGCGCGGGTGCGCGGCGAGACCGCGGCGTCGAGCGCCTCGTCCGCGGGCAGGTGGAAACCGTCCTCGGCGTGGGTGCGCACCGGCACCACCGTGAGGTTCGCCATCTCCGCGTAGCCGTTGTAGTTGGTGTAGAACGGCTCGGGGATGATGATCTCCTCGCCCTCGTCGGCCACGACGTCGAAGGCGAACAGGATCGCCTCGGAGCCGCCGTTGGTGATCAGCACCTCGTGCGAGTCGAGGGCGATCCCGAAGCGGGCGAAGTACCCGACCATCGCCTCGCGCAGCTCGGGCAGGCCGTCCGACGGCCCGTACTCGAGGACCTTGCCCGCGAACGAGCCGACCGCACGCAGGAACTCCGGGGGGGTGGCGACGTCGGGCTGGCCGATGTTGAGGTGGTAGATCGTGACGCCGCGCCCGCGGGCGGCGGTCGCGAGCGGCGCCAGCTTGCGGATCGGGGATTCCTGGATCGAGTTGGCGCGGCGGGAGATCTTCATCTCGCCTCCATCGCCCGGGCTGGCCCGGACGGTCTGCGAGGGTAGCGGCGCGGCCGTGAAAAGACAAGGCGCGGGCGCGCGGCGGCCGGCGCGGACGCGGCCCTTGCCGGGACAGGTGCGGGCTGCGCTATCCTCGCGGGCGGCCGGCGCCGGCGGCGGGCCGGCCGAGGGGGCGCGACGATGGCTGAAGAGGGACGCAAGGTGGCGGTGGTCACCGGGGCGAGCAGCGGGATCGGCGCGGCGGCGGCGCGGGCGCTGGCCGCCACCGGCTACGACGTGATCGTCGGGGCACGGCGGGTGGACCGGCTCGAGGCGCTGGCGCGGGAGATCGGCGGCACTGCAGCGCGGTTGGACGTCACCGACCCGGCGTCCGTAGCGGCGTTCTGCGCGGCCGTGCCGGAGCGGCTGCACCTGCTCGTCAACAACGCCGGCGGGGCGCACGGGCTCGAGCCGGTGGCGCAGGCGAAGGATGAAGACTGGGCATGGATGTTCGAGGCCAACGTGCTGGGCCTGATGCGCGTGACGCGGGCGTTGCTGCCCAGGCTCGAAGCGGGGCGCGGGCACATCGTCAACGTCACCTCGATCGCGGGCCGCGAGGTGTATCCGGGCGGCGCCGGCTACACCGCCGCCAAGCACGCCGCCGTTGCGGTGACCAGGACGCTGCGCCTCGAGCTCAACGGCAAGCCGGTGCGCGTCACCGACGTCGCGCCGGGGATGGTCGAAACCGATTTCTCCGCCGTGCGGTTCGCCGGGGACGCCGAGAGGGCCGCCAAGGTCTACCAGGGGTTGACGCCGCTCACGGCCGAGGACATCGCCGACTGCATCGTCTGGGCGGCGACCCGTCCGCCGCACGTCAACGTCGACGAGATCGTGGTCATGCCGGTGGCGCAGGCGTCGGCGACGGTCGTCGCCCGCGGCGCGGGGCTGTAGGCCGGCCGCGGCCGGATGGGGAGCGGCGCGGTGCGCGGGCGTAACGTGGTTCGGAGTTTGCTCTTCGTGGCCCTGGCGCTCGGCGGGGCGGCCGCCGCCGGGCTCGCCGGATCGGCGCGCGAGTTCTCGCCCTCGGCCCTCGAGGGGCAGCAGGCCCGCTACGGGCGCGTCCAGGAGGCGCGGCGGCGGCAGGGGAAGGCGGTGGACGCCCTGTTCACCGCCGCCGGCGTCGGGTACCCCACGGCCGTGATGCTGCGCGCGTTCAAGCAGGAGGAGGAGCTGGAGCTGTGGGCCGAGTCGGGGGCCACGGGTCGGTGGGTGAAGGTGGCGCGCTACCCGATCGCCGCCGCCTCCGGCGACCTCGGCCCGAAGCGGCGGCGCTGGGACCAGCAGGTCCCCGAGGGGTTCTACCGGGTCGACGGCTTCAACGGCGCGAGCCGCTACCACCTCTCGCTGCACGTGGACTACCCGAACGCATCGGACCGCATCCTCGGCAACCGCCGCCACCCGGGCAACAACATCTTCATCCACGGCGACGAGGTCTCGAGCGGCTGCATCGCGGTCGGCGACCGCGCCATCGAGCAGCTCTACCTCGTCGCTCTCGACAGCACTGCGGCCGGCCGCGAGGTCCTGGTGCAGGTCCTCCCCTGCCGCTTCTCCTCCCCGGCGTGCGCGCGGCGCCTTGCCGCGCTCTCCAGGCGCAAGCCCCGCCTGGCCGAGTTCTGGGCCAACCTGCGCGAGGGGTTCGAGGCGTTCGCGCACGCCGGCGCCCCGCCGGCCGTCTCGGTGGACGCCTCCGGCCGCTATCACTTCGCTCCCGAAAATGGAACAATGAGGTACCAGGTACCGAAATGATGTGGCGATTGATCGTGGAGGGGGCGCAGGGCGGCGCGTGGAACATGGCGGTGGACGAGGCGCTCGCCGAGGCGGTGGATGCCGGGCGCTCGGCGCCGGTGCTGCGCTTGTACCGCTGGTCGCCGCCGTGCCTGTCGCTCGGCTTCTCGCAACCGTACGAGGCGGCCGACGCCGGTTTCTGCGCCGCGCGCGGGGCCGACGTGGTGCGCCGGCCGACCGGCGGGCGCGCGGTGCTGCACCACCTGGAGTTGACGTACGCGGTGGCGGCGCCGCTGGGCCGGGGCCCGTTCACCCATGACCTCCAGGCCGTCTACCGGACGATCTGCCGCGCCCTCGTCGTTGGGCTACGCGCGGTCGGGGTGCCCGCCGAGCTCTCGGGCGCGCCGGCGGACGGGATGATCAAGCCCACGCAGGCGATCCCGTGTTTCGTCGGACCCGCGGCCGGCGAGGTCGTGGTCGGCGGACGCAAGCTCGTCGGCTCGGCGATGCGCAGGGTGGGGAACTCGATCCTGCAGCACGGCTCGATCCTGGAGGGGTGGGACGGCGCGCTGCAAGCCGGGTGCCTCGGCCTCGCCGACGACTCGTCGCTGCGCTCGGCGGTCGTCACGGTCGGCGAGCTGCTTTGTGGGGCGCCCGAGGTAGGGCGGCTCGAGGTGGCGATCGCGGACGGCTTTGCCGACACGCTCGCCGTCGCGTTTGCGCCCTCGGGACTTTCGGCCGACGAGCGGGCCCGCGCCGCGCTGCTCGAGCGCGAGCGCTACGGCCATGCGCGGTGGACGGTGGACCGCGACAGTTCCCTGCCCGAGGACGGGGAGTGAGGCGCCCGAGGGCGCCGGACAGCACGCTCGCACGCGGCGGGACGCACGGGGAGGGTCAGGCTCGTCGCCGACGGAACCCGCCGATCCCGGCGATGGCGAGCGCCAGGAGGAGCGCCGCACCCGAAACGGCCACGCCGCGCTCGATCGTGCGGTCGCGGTAGACAAGCTCCACACGGTGCTTCCCGGGAGGCACCACCACGGCGGAAAGGCTGATATCGGTGCGCCAGAGGCGGGCCGGGACCCGGTCGACCGAAGCGAGCCAGCAGTCGTCCCACGTCTGGTTCACGGCGAGCAGCGATTCGCCCGGGCCGCGTGCCAGGACGTCGACCGCCAGCCGAACTGGGTCGCGGGCGACGATCTCGGCGCGGCACGGCCCCGGGTGCGCAGGTAGGACGAGGGCGTCGGGCCCCTCGACCAGCGCCGCCGTCCTCTGCCGGTCGCCGAGGGCGACGGTGGCGGCGACCCACCCCTCGTCGCCGTCGAACCTCACCACGCGGTCGGCGCAGAAGACGTCGGGCTGGGGATCCTGGAGACGGACGAGCGTCGGCAGCGACCCCGGAGCAAGGTCGTCGCGCCCTTCGGCGGTCGGGCGCGTGAGCACCGCGCCGACCCCGCGACGCAGAAGCATGGGGGCCATCGCCCGGCTGTCGGCGTCGGCCGCCCGCCAGAACAATCGGCTCGCTCGGCCCGACCAGGCGAGTTCCGAGAGGTCCACGTCCGGAACGAACGCCGAGCCGATCCCCCAGGAGGCGACCAGCAGGCCGGACGGAACCGCGGCGACGACCGGGTCCGTGGGCCGCCACTCCGCCAGGTCGAACAGCCGGACTGGCCGCGAGGCCTGGGCGAGCGGGCGCAGCAGCGTGAGCGCCGGGTCGACCGCGCCGGTGGGGCGGGATGGGACCAGGCCCTTGCCCGCGACGAAGAGGTCGAGCGCGAGGACCGCCGCGAGCCAGGCGCCGCCCCTGGCCCGGCCCTGGCGGACGAGCACCCGCAGGCCGAGGAGATAGGCGATGGCCAGCGCCGCGGTGACGGCGCAGTCGCGCGGGAACAGCCCGGCGAACGCCGTCGCCGCCGGGGCCCCGAGACGGGCCGTCAGCGCGGCGACCGCGCCGGGCAGAGCGGCGGCGGTCAGCAGCCCCGCCACGGCGGCCAGCGCCGCGGCGGCCACCAGCACCGCACGAGCCCACCTCCGGGCGCGGCGTCGCCCCGACGCGACGTCGTCGAACCCGAGGGCGGCGAGCACGGTGACGGCGAAGCACGTCACCACCGCGAGCTTCTCCGGGTAGCGGAGGGCGGCCGAGATCGGGGCCGCGCCCCGCAGGATCATCCAGAACGGCGCGTGGCCACCGAGGGCGAGGAGGTACCCGAGAAGGCCGGCGCCCGCCCACGCCACTCGTGCCGGGCGCGGTCGCGCGAGCGCGGCGGCGGCCAGGGCCGCGATCAGCAGGCCGGGGTAGATCGAGTAGATCAGCGGGAACCTCTTCGACGAGTAGGCGGCGGCGCCCCAGTACGCCGCGTCCGTGCCGCGATCCGTGTGCCAGCGCTCGAGCGGGAGCCCGGACGCGCGTACCGACCGCGCGGCCAACGCGAGGGACGGGAGGAGCACGGCGGCTGCCATGGCGACGCCCAGGGCGCCTGCGCCAGCGACGCGCAGCACGGCGCGCGCGGCGGCGGGCCGGTGGTGCGGCGCGACGGAGACGAGCTCGCCGGCGAGCGCCGCGGCGAGGAGGAGCGCCGCGGCGAGCAGCGTTACCGGCTCGCCGCCGGCGCACGCCAGGGCGACGCAGGCGGCGAACCCGAGTGCGTCCCAGCGGCCGGCGCCGCGGACGACGCGGAGCACGAACGCCAGCATCGCCGGCACCGGCGCGATCGTGAGCAGCATCGGCAGCAGGTTGGTGAGGGAGAGCAGCAGGCCGCCGAACGCCCAGGAGCCGGCGGCCAGGACCGCCGCCGTGCGGGAGCCGCGCATCACGCGGACCAGGGCGAACATCCCGGCGAACGAGGCGAGCAGCGGCAGCAGCACCTGCAGCCTGAAGGCCGCCTCCCACGGCAGCACCAGGAAGAGCCAGGAGAGCGGGTGGAAGACCGCGGCCTGCGGGTTGGCCGCGAACGGCTGGCCCATGTCGAGGAAGGGGTCCCAGGCCGGCGGCCCGCCGGTTGAGTGCCAGAGGCGCACGAGCAGGGCGCGCAGGGGGCGTTGCAGCATCTCGATGTCGCGCTCGTACAGCGTGCCGCCGCGCAGCACGACCCCGTCGAAGAGGGCGAGGAACAGCAGGAGCATGAGCGCGGGCGGGATCCAGGCGAGGCGGCGACGCCGGGCGCCGCGAGCGCGCTCGAGCGCGGGCTCGGGTTGCGGGGCGCGGTCGGGCGGGGCTGCCAACGGCGGCAGTCTACCAGGCAGCCGCCGCGCGGCGGCGCTACCGGCGCGCGCGCAGCGCGGCCAGCAGCTCGCCGATGTCGCGGGGGAGCGGCGCCTCGAACGTCATCGGTGCGCCGCTCGTCGGGTGGGTGATCGTGAGCTTCCAGGCGTGCAGCGCCTGCCGCGGGAACTCCCGGCACGCCGCGGCCGCCGCCGCGTCGGCGATGGCGCGCCACTGGCGGCCGGCGTAGGTCTGGTCGCCGATCAGGGCGTGCCCGATGTGGGTCATGTGCACCCTCACCTGGTGGGTCCGGCCGGTGACGAGGCGGCACTCGACGAGGGCGGCGCCTTCGAAGCGCTCGCGGACCCACCACAGCGTGCGCGCCGGCCGCCCGCCCGCGATCACCGTCATCTGCTTGCGCTGGGTGGGGTGGCGGGCGATCGGGGCGTCCACGACGCCCTCGTCGGTCTTCGGCGCGCCGTACACGACCGCCAGGTAGCGCTTGTCGGTCGTGCGCCAGCGGAATGAGAGCGAGAGGGCGCGGTGCGCGAGGTCGGTCTTGGCGGCGATCAGCACCCCGGAGGTGTCCTTGTCGAGCGGGGTTGCCGGCGGCGGGGTGGACGACGAGACCGGGCGGCTTGTTGACCACGATCAACTGCTCGTCCTCGTAGAGCACGTCGAGCGGGATCGCCTGCGGCAGGACCTCGGAGGCCGTCGCCGGCGGCGGGGTCACCTCGATCGCGTCGCCGGGGGTGAGGAGCTGCGCCGGCTTGGCGGGACGGCCGTTGCGGAGCGCGTGGCCGGCCTCGATCCAGCGTGCCACCTGCGAGCGCGACCAACCGTGCCCCGAGCCGGCAAGGAAGCGGTCGAACCGCAACCCCGCCGCCTCGGCCGGCACCGCGAGTCGGACGATCTCGGCGCGATCGCTCATGCCGTTCATCACTCCGAGGCCGGCTGGCTTTGCCCGCGGCGGTAGATCCAGAGGAGGATGCCGACGCCGACCGGGACCATCACACCGGCGATCGCCTGGCTCGTGGAGAGTGCGCCGCCGAGGACGAAGCCGCGGTCGGCGTCGCCGCGGAGGAACTCGATCAGGAAGCGCGCGATCCCGTAGCCGATGAGGTAGGCGGCGATCACCGTGCCGGGCCGGAAGCGCCGGCGGAAGAGCCAGGCCAGGAACACGAAGTTGGCGAGGTTGAACGCGGCCTCGAAGAGCTGCGTCGGGTAGATCGACACGCCGAGCGGGGTGCCGGAGACCTCGGCCGCAAGCGGGTTCGTGAAGACGACGCCCAGCGGCGAGCTGCACGCCCGGCCGTAGCAGCACCCGGCCGAGAAGCACCCGAGGCGCCCGAAGAACTGTCCGAGCGCCGCCGACGGCGCGAGCACGTCGGCGACCGAGAAGAACGGCAGCTTGTAGCGCCGCAACAGCACCACCGCCGCCACCATCGCGCCGATCAACCCGCCGTAGAAGACGCCGCCGGCCCGCATCAGGCCCCAGACCCCCGCAAACGAGGCCAGGTACGACGGGTCGGTGATCACGAGCAGGAGCTTGCTCCCCGCGAGCCCCCACAGCACGACCCAGGCGCCGAGGTCCATCACCTTGTCGCCGGGCAGGCCGACGAGCTTCGCGCGGCGGCTCGCGAGCCAGATCCCCAGCACGATGCCGGTGTAGAGCAGCAATCCGTAGGTGGGGATCTGGTAGAAGCCGAGGTCAATCAGGACGGGATGCACGCTTGCTCCTCACCTGGGTGACGATCTCCGACAGGATCACGCACGCCGCGCCCACCGAGATCGCCGAGTCGGCCAGGTTGAACGCGAACCAGTGGTGTTCGCGCCCCCCGATGGTCAGAAAGAAGTCGAGGAAGTCCACGACCTCGCCGCGGAAGATGCGGTCGAGGATGTTGCCGACGGCACCGCCGAGCACCAGGGCGAGGCCGGCACCCGCCAGGCCGTTGCCGTCGGTCCGCAGCAGCTGCCAGCCGACGAACGCGACGATCGCGGCGACGACGGCGAGCAGGCCGAGTTGAACGGCCGGACCCGACGCGCCGAAGAAGCCGAACGCGATGCCCCGGTTGCGCGAGTGCACCAGGCGGAACAGCCCCGGGATCACCCCGGTCTCGCTACCGTACGGGACCGTCGCCACGATCCACGCCTTGGTGGCCTGATCGGCGAGCACGACCCCCGCGGCAACCCCGAGCGCGTGCGGGAGCCGCATCACGCCTTCTCCTTCGTCAGGGCCAGCACGACCTCCAGGCAGCGCGCGCACAGGTCGGGGTGGTCCGGGTGGCCGCTCTTGGGGAGCAGCTGCCAACAGCGCGGGCACGGCGCGCCGTCCGCCTTGCGCACGCCGAACGTGAGGCCGGGGTACGCGAGCGAGGCCTGCGGCGCCTCGCCGTCGCCGGCGTCCGCGACCTGGGAAACGATGCACAGCTCCTCGATCGTGGCGCGGGTCGCCGCCAGATCCCGATCGAGCGCGGCGCGGTCGCCGCCGAGCCGCAGTGCGGCCTCCAGCGACTTGCCGAACGTGCCCTGTTGGCGGTGGACCTCGAGCTCCTTGTTGACCTCCTCGCGGAACGCGAGCAGCCGGGCGAAGCGGGCGTCGGCCTCGGGCTCGTCCGCCGCGTCGTCGATCAGGTCGAACGTCTCGAGCAGCACCGCGCCGGCGCGCTCGCCGGGGAGGTGCTCCCACGCCTCGTCGGACGTGAAGGCGAGCGCCGGCGCCATCACCGTCGTGAGCATGCGGGCGAGGCGGTGAAGGACGGTCTGGGCGGAGCGGCGCTCGAGCGAGGCGGGGTGGGAGCAGTACAGCCGGTCCTTGATGACGTCGAGGTAGACGGCCGAGAGGTCCACGGCGCAGAAGTTGATCAGCGCGTGGTAGACGGCGTGGAACTCGTACGCCTCCCAGGCGTCGCGGACGCGCCGTGCGAGGACCTTGCCGCGCCTGAGGACGTGCGCGTCGAGCGGCCGCAACTCGGACAGCGGCACGGCGTCGCGCGCCGGGTCGAAGCCGCCGAGGTTCGAGAGCAGGAAACGCAGCGTGTTGCGGATCTTGCGGTACGCGTCGGCGGCGCGAGTCATGCTCTCCTCGGAGAACGGCATGTCCTCGCGGAAATCCACCGAACAGGCCCAGAGCCGCAGCACGTCGGCGCCGAACTTCGCGGTCACGTCGAGCGGCGAAACGGCGTTGCCGAGCGACTTCGACATCTTCTTCCCCTCGGCGTCGAGGACGTGGCCGTGCACCAGCACGCTGCGGTAAGGCGCCGCGTCGTGGGTCACCACGCCGACGAGGAGCGACGACTGGAACCAGCCGCGGTACTGATCGTGCGCCTCGAGGTAGAGGTCCGCGGGCCAGGACATCCCCGGGAACCGCCCGTTGTCGCACACGGCGAGGTGCGACGCGCCCGAGTCGAACCAGACGTCGAGGATGTCGCGCTCCTTCTCCCACGCCGTGCCGCCGCACTTGGGGCACGCCAGGCCGGCGGGCGCGAAGTCGGACACCGGGCGCGCGTACCACGCGTCCGCGCCCTCGGCGGCGAACAGCTCCTCGACGCGGCCAAAGAAGGCGCGCGTCGCCTCGCCGTCCACGCCGTCCGGCCACACCGACTTGCACGACTCGTTGGCGCAGACGAGCACCGTGATCGGCGAGCCCCAGCGGCGCTGCCGCGACACGCACCACTCGAACCGGTTCTCGACCATCCCACGGATGCGGGCCTGCCCCCACTGCGGCAGCCACGACACCTTGTCGATTTCCTCGAGGGCGCGCTGCCGCAGATCGATCCGCGCGTGCGGGGCGGCGCCGGGGGTGAGCGCGATGAAGTACTGCTCGGTCGCGCGGAAGATGACGGGGTTGTGGCAGCGCCAGCAGTGCGGGTACTCGTGCTCGCCCGTGCCTGCGGCGAGGAGCGCGCCGGCGCCTGCCAGCGCTTCGGTGACCCGCGGGTTGGCGTCGAAGACGTGCACGCCGGTGAGAGCGGCCACGTCGGAGGTGTAGCGGCCCGCGTCGTCGAGCGGCGAGACGATCGGGATCCCCTCGACCTTGCCGGTGCGGAAGTCGTCCTCGCCGTGGCCGGGCGCGGTATGCACCAGGCCGGTGCCGGTGTCGAGGGTGACGTAGTCGGCCGCGACGATGACGAACGCCTTGGCGCCCTCGGGCAGGGCGGCGCGCCAGGCGGGCGCGAGCGGGTGGCGATACGCCAGGCCGAGGAGCGCGGCCCCCTTGGCGCGGCCGGCCTCGGCCCCGTGCAGTTTGGCGGCGGCGAGCACCGCAGGGGCGAGCGCCGTCGCCATCACCAGCCCGCCACGCTCGGTGTCGACGAGCACGTACTCGGCATCGGGGTGCACCGCGATCGCGAGGTTGGACGGGATCGTCCACGGCGTCGTCGTCCAGATCGCGAATGCGACATCGTCCCGGCCGGATGCGCCGAACGCCGCACGCACAGCGGCCGGATCGGCAGCGGGGAACGCGACGGTGATCTCGGGGTCGCGGCGGGGCGCGTATTCGAGTTCCGCCTCGGCGAGCGCCGTCTTGCACTGCCAGCACCAGCGGATCGCCTTGCGCTCGCGGTAGAGCAGCCCCTGCTCGACGACCCTGCCGAGGGCGGCGGCGATGTCGGCCTCGTAGCGCGGCGCCATGGTGAGGTACGGCTGGTACCAGGTGCCGATCCCGCCGAGGCGGCGGAACTCCTCGCGCTGCACGGCGACGAAGCGCTCCGCGTAGTCGCGGCACGCGGCGCGCACCTCCAGGTCGGTCATCGCGAGCTTGCGGCCGCCCAGCTCGCGGTCGACCTTCTGCTCGATGGGGAGACCGTGGCAATCCCAGCCCGGGACGAACGGGGCGTCGTACCCGAGCATGGCGCGCGAGCGCACGACGAAGTCCTTGAGGATCTTGTTGAACGCCGTCCCGAGGTGGATGTGCTCGTTGGCGTAGGGAGGGCCGTCGTGGAGGAGGAAGCGAGGCGCGCCGGCGCGCGCCGCGCGCAGACGGCCGTAGAGATCGTCGTTCTCCCACCGCTGCAACCGCTCCGGCTCGCGGCGCGCGGCATCCGCGCGCATCGGGAACTGGGTCGCGGGGAGGTTCAGCGTTTCCTTGTACATGCCATGCCCCTTCGCGTCCGCGCCGAGGGCAGCCGCGGCGCGAAACATCCAACCCTACGCACGATGTCCTGTCCCGTCAAGCCGGGACGAGGCGACCGACTTCTTCGAGCACCTGTTGGAGTGAGAACGGCTTGGTGATGTAGGCCGCCGCGCCCAGCTCCCGCCCGCGCCGCACCTCGGCCGCGAGGCCGTGGGCGGTGAGGAACACCACCGGCGTGCGGCAGTGGCGCGGGTCGTCGCGCAGCCGCTCGGCGAGCTGGAAGCCGGTGATCGGGGGGCCGAGCGAGACGTCAAGGATCAGGCACTGGACCGCACCCGCTTCCAGGATCGCCAGCGCCTCGGTGGCGTTGGCGGCCTCGAGAGCGACGTGGCCGGCGCGCCGCAGCTTGAACGCCAGGATGCGGAGGATGTAGGGCTCGTCGTCAACGATCAGCACCCGCGCCATGAAACACAGTATATAGATTGGGGAGGTTCCCGCTCCTGGCGCCGCCGGCGTCGGACCTCTGGCTGCGTTGCGCTCGCCCCGCGCGCATCCTCATATGGCCTCCGGCCACACTCCGGTGCGGCGGGGGTCGCGCGCCTTGCCATAGGCCCAACGGCGGCGGCGCGGCTGCACGCCGCGAGTGGCGAGGCCCTGCCTTCGGTGGGGTGATCGTCTTCGAGGGAGGCGCTCGGGGCTGCGCGGCCTGCGGCCGGCGCAGCCGGCTCGACCCACGACCCACGATCCACGACCCACGACCCACGATCCACGACCCACGACCCACGATCCACGACCCACGATCCACGACCCACGATCGCTCCCGCGGCGCCGCCGGCTCGACCCACGATCCACGTCTTTGCGGTGCCCGGTCTCTACGCTTCGAGGATCACGACGGCGACGGCGACGCCGGCGGCGTGCGTGATCGAGAGGTGGGCGGTGCGGACGCCGAGGGCGGCGGCGCGCGCGGCGGCGCCGCCGACGAGAAGCAGGCGCGGCGCGCCTGAGGCGGTGCGCTCGACGACCGCGTCGCGCCAGCCGACGCCGTTGCCCCAGCCGGTGCCGAGCGCCTTGAACGTCGCCTCCTTGGCCGCCAGCAGGCCGGCAACGTGCTCGGCATCCCCAGGCCGTGCCGCCTCGCCGGCGGCGAAGCAACGCTCGAGCAAGCGTCCGCCGTGGCGGGCGAGGATCGCCGCAACCCGCTCGACGCCGACCAGGTCGAGGCCGACGCCGACGATCATGCGTTCCCCGCGGCGCTGTCGAGCCACGACCACGCCGCCCCGAAGTGGACGATACCGAACCCCGAGATCGCCCCCCGCACCGCGGGGTTGTCGAGCCACGCCATCAGCCAGAACGGCGCGGCAGGGACGATCCTGATCGCCCAAAAGCTGCTCCACGGCGCCAGCACGAAGAACCACCCGGCGGCCGTGAGGTAGACGGCGGCCGCGAGGACGAGCGTCGCCCGGAGCGGGTTGCGGTGTGGCACAGGGGGATTCTAGGTGCTGATGCGCCTGCTGTCACCACGGTGCGTCGCGGCGGCCAGCGTAGACTACTGTGGCGTCGGCCTGAACCGGGGCGCGGGAGGCGACATGGCGCGCAGTACGTTCGCAGTGGTCAAGGTCACGATGGCGGGCGGCGTCGTGGCGTGCGACCCGGACTGGGTCCGCCTCTTCTGGGAGGACGGCCCCGCCGAGATCCGCTGGGAGTTCCACGACATTCCGCGGGAAGTCACGCAGGCCGTGGTCGAGTTCCATGATCTCGAACCCGACAAACACGCCGGGAGGCACGCCCATACGGGCGGGTTCCGCCCGCGCGGCGTCCACCGCGGCGGCGGCCAAGCCGGCGCCGCCGCCGGGTCGCACCTGGCGGACCTCGTGACTTGGGGCAACAGGATGGAAGAAGGGTACTTCACCTATGACCTCAGGTTGCTCGACCGCAACGGGACTGTCGTCGCCGACGCCGATCCGGGCGGCGACAACCAGCCCACCGGGCCGTAACTCGGCGCTCCCATCGACCACGTGCGGGGCGCGGGCTGGGTGCGACTCGGACCGAGGCTGCGCGAGCCGGCGAGGGGTGGGGCACGTCGTCGGTCAGCGTGGCGCGAGGAGGGCGGCGAAGCGCCTGTCCGTGGCGATGCGGGCGAACTCCGGCCCGATGAACCAGACGGTCGGGGCGTTCGCCGCCCGCGCCTTGCCGGTCCACGCCAGGCATGCGTTCGAGTCGCCGGTCACCGCCGCGACCAGAGCCGCCATGAACTCGGTGCTCGGATTCTCGGGGAACCTCTGGATCGCCTCCTGGATCGCCAGCGTCGCCTCCGGCCCGTGCCCGAGCTGGGCCAGGCAGCGCGCCCGCGTCTCCAGCAACGCGCGCCGGCGGGAGCCCTGGCTGTACTCGGCGTCGCACAGCCGCAGCGCTGCGGCGTACTGACGCTTCGCGCCGGTCGGGTCGCCCATCGCGAGTTCGGTGTCCGCCAGGTTGGCGATGGCGAGGTAGTCGGTCGGGTCTGCGTCAGCCGCATCGCGGTAACAGCGGGCCGCCTCCGCGAAGCGGCGCTGGTAGTAGAGGCAGTTGCCGAGGTGGATGCGGTCGAGGCGCTGGCCCCGCCTGGCGAGGAGGTCGCGGTAGAGCTTCTCGGCCTCCGCGTCGTTGCCCGCGTACATCTCGATCTCGGCGAGAGCGCCGAGGCACTGCAGGTTTCCCGGCGACAGGTCGAGTGCCTCGCGGACCGCCTGGCGGGCGCCGGCATAGTCGCCATGGGCCTCGCGCAACTGGGCCAGGTCGTTGAAGGTTGACGCCGAGGGGAGGAGGGCCAGCGAGCGGCGGAACGCGGTTTCGGCTTGGCGGAAGCGGTTCAGCTGGCCGAGCGCCAGGGCGAGCTTTGACCACGCCAGGCCGTCGCCCGGCCGCGACGCGCTCCACCGTCTGGCCACGGCGAGGGCCCGGTCCGTCTCGCCCGTTGCGAGCGCCAGGCAGCTCGACCGCCCGCGCGACGAGGGCCTCGCACCGGCTGAGGTCCTCTGGCCTGCGGTACATCTCGTACAGGTAGCGGTGGATCCCGGCCAGGCGGGTCAGCGGCCCGAGAAACCGCGGCGCCTCGGTGATCGCCCGCCGCAGCAAGGCCATCTCCTCGACGTAGCCCTTGGAGGTCCTGCCCGAGTCGAGCCGGGCCCGCGCCTCCAAGTACGACCTCAGGGCATCCGGCGTCGCGTCCCGCGATCCCGGGTGGCCCGAGGTCGGGATGCCGCGGTAGGCGTCGTCGAGCGCGGTCGAGATGCGGTCCTCGAGCAACATGAGGTCGTCGGTAGCGACCTCGAGCTGCTCGCTCCAGCGGACGCGGCCGGTCGTGCCGTCCAGTCGCTCGAGGCTGACGCGGGCCGGCCGGTCCGCCCCGCCCTGCAGGAGCGAGGCCGCCACCAGCT
>NCBR01000293.1 GCA_002279285.1 Acidobacteria bacterium 37-71-11 | reverse complement strand
GGCGATCGTCGCTCGCGGTCTCGGTGCCGGGCGTCAGGAGTGCATCAGCGCGGCGACCTCGGCGACGGCGCGTAAGGCCTCGGCGGCGGGGCCGTCCACCATCTCGACGTGGCCGCCGCGCTCGAGCACGGCGCGCGCCATGCGGTCCACCATGTGCGGCTCCGACTCGACCTTCTTGCCGCACACGGCACAAACCTCGTCGGCGGGGTCGAAGAGCATGTTGCAGGCGTTGCAGACGCCGCCTTCGATCGCGGCCCCCTGCAGGTAGACGAGCTTCCACACGCGCCCCTCGTTGATCGCTTCCAGCGTCGCGGCGAGGCCGGCGACCGCGCGGCCGTTCTTGCGGACCTCCTTGAGCAGCTCGCGCACGACCTCCAGCTCCTCGGCGCGCTCGAGCCGCGTCTGGACCTCGCCGGCGCGCGACAGGATGGCGTCGGTGGTCGCGGTGACGGGGATCGGCAGCACCTCGACGAGGCGGCCGCGCAGGCGCTTCGGCAGGGCGCGGGCGAGCTCCGAGGCGACGCCGACGTTGCCGCCGATGATGAGGCGGTCGACCTCGAGCTGGTCCATCAGGCGGGCGATCTCGCCGGCGACGAGGCGGACGTGAGTGGACACGCTCTCGTCGTGGTGGCGCTCCATCTTCGACTGCGAGCGGAGCTTGTCGGTGGTGGGCGAGTCCGGGCGGGGCGGAATCTGGGAGATCAGGTCCTTGTGCTCCTCGATGTCGCCGAGGAACACGGTGAACAGGCGCGCCCGCTTCTGATCGACGAGGACGATGCCGAAACGCTCGTGCTCGTCCAGCGCCTCGAGGAGCGGCCGCAGGAACGCGCCGTTGCTCCAGTAGGCGAACGATGGCAGCGCGATGCGGATGACCTTGCGGAACGTGACGCCGAGTTTGCTGTGGCGGGCGAGCACGAGGGTCTTCCCGGTCACCTCGATGGTCTTCGCGATTTCTTCGACCTCGCCGCAGGTGAGCGTCAGCTCGTCATCGTCGGGGTGCGCCGCCCGCAGCTGCTTGAGCATGTCCTTGAGGTGCGTCTCGAACTGGCGCTTGCGGTTGGCGGCGTTGGTCTGCTCCACGTCGAGGTAGACGGTCAGGGTCTTGCCCGGCGCCTGAGAGAGCTGTTGGAGCTGCTCGACGTCACGATGTCGGATCACCGCGACCCCCCTTTCGTATACTGCGATTCAAGTATAGGTGACCCCGCAACCCCCGCCAGCGCGGCGAGGATGACGGCGGCGGTGGCGGCGACGTTGAGCGACTCGACGCCATCTCGAAGCGGCACCGATACTTGGCCGGCACAACGCAACATGACCTCCTCCGACACCCCTTGGCCCTCGTTGCCGAGCGCGAGCAGGAGCGGGGCGCGCGGGCGCCAGCGCGACAGCGGCACGCCGGCGCGGCTCGAAGTCGCGAACGCGGCGCCACCCTCCCTCCGGACGGCGTCGGCAAGCGCCCCGAACGCGGCGTCCGCTTCCACCGGGAAGACGAGAGCCTGGCCCGCCGAGGCGCGCACCGCGCGCGGCGAGAACGGGTCGGCGCACCCTGGTGAGCACGCCACGCCCGAGGCCCCGAACGCGGCGGCACAGCGGATCACGGAGCCGACGTTGCCGGGGTCCTGCACGCGGTCGAGGTAGACGACGACGCCGGTGGGCGCGAGGCGGGCCGACGGTACCGCGACGACGGCCAGGACGCCCTGGGTCTGACGGGTCGGCGCGATCTGCGCCGCGGTCGCGGAATCCAGCAGGTGGGCGCGGCCGCCCTCGAACACCGGCTCGAGCGCGGGGCTGGCGCGCAGCGCGTCGAGCTGCTCGGCGACGGCGAACAGCTCGACGATCGAGACGCCGGCGGCCGCGAGGTCGAGCGTGAGCTTGAGGCCGTCCACCGCCGTGAGCTCGGGCTCCTGGCGGCCGATGATGCGGCGCAGTCGCGCGACCCTGGGGTTGTGCCGGCCGAGCAGGTGCGGCCCCGTCTCACGCATAATGGCCGCCGCAGACGAGTGCCTGTTTCATCCGGTCAGTGTAACCGCCACCGCGCGGAGTCCGCGCGCGGATTGACCTCGCGGCAGAGGGTGTAGAATTCCGGCGCGTTCTGTTATGACGTGGCTTGGACGTTGCCGTGGCAGAGAAAGCGCCAACCAAGAGGGGGAATGGGCGATGGCGAGAGGTCGCGCACTTATCGTTGTTGCACTGCTGGCTTTAGCCGCACCGGGGCTCTGCTTCGAAGGATCCGACCCGCGCACGCCGGGCGGACAGATCGCTGCTTGCGGCGGAGCCGCGAACTGGCAGGCGCTGGGGTACCTCGAGTTCACCGTGAAGATCACGGGGCCGGCGGGGGTCCAGGGGCCGTTTGCGTACCGCTGGGACCGGCGCGACGGGTACCTCCGCTTGACCGGCCCTTCCCCGGCGGGGGAGAAGACCGGCGTCGCGATCGACCTCGGTTCGAAGACGGGCGGCGCATGGGCCGGCGGCAAACAACTCGCAGGCAAGAGGCTGAGCGACACCGTCCGCTGGGCGCTGCAGCGCTTCGGCGAGGACACGCTGTGGCTGACGTTCCCGCTCGACTGGGGGATGGCCGGCGTGAAGGTGAAGCCGCTGCCCGATGTCGCGGGCGAGGGCGGAGTGATGTCGCCGGCGGTTGACGTCCAGTCGGCGGTGGGGGACTGGAAGGTGACGCTCGATCCCGCGACCGGGCGGGTGGCGCGGACGGTCCTGGTGCGGCCCAGCGGCACGCTGACCGTGACGTGGAGCGGCTGGCAGGCGCACGGGGGCGTCTTCTTCGCCCACAAGCGCACCATCGCGGAGACCGGCGAGACGGTTGACGTGGATGTCGTACAGGCGTTGCCGGAGGCGCCGGCCGGCGCGTTCTAGCAGGCTTTTGACCAGATCCGATGAATCGCGGCGCCCGCAGCAACTCGGGCGCCGCGGCGCGTCCGGCCTTGCGG
>NCBR01000292.1 GCA_002279285.1 Acidobacteria bacterium 37-71-11 | reverse complement strand
TCCAAGCGACCCGAACATGTGACTCCCCTCCGGCGGCGATTATAGTCTCCCACGCGAGGCCGAGACCAGGACACGTACGAGGCCCGCCGGCGTTCCCAGTTGTTCGAGTGCCCGCGCGGCCCGCTCGCGCACCCCGGGCAGCCACGCGAGGTAGGCCGGACGCCCGGCCGCGGCCAGGCGCAGGAACGTGCCGATGACCTTCAGCCGGCGCTGCGCCGCGCACTCCAGGTAGCGCTGCCGCCACCCCGGCTCCCATCCGAGCCGCGCCGCAACGCGTTCCGCCCAGGCGGCTTCGTCGGCGCCGAGGCCGGCCCCGCCGCGTTCGCCCAGCAGCGACGCCAGGTCGTAGGTGTCGGGACCGCCGCGCATGTCCTGGAAGTCGACCGCCCGCACCCTGCCCTCGTACAGGAACAGGTTGTTGAAGTGGAAGTCGCGATGGGTGAGCCGGTACGGGTGGGATGCCAGGCGCCGGGCGAGGTCGTCCAGAAACGCCGTCACCTCCCGGCGCAGGCCCGCATCGGGCGCGAGCGCGTACCGCTCGAAGACCGCGAGTTCCCGGCGGAAGAACGCGGCGTCGAACGCGGCCGTGGGCAGGGACCGCCACTCGCACGCCTGGAACGCCGCGAGCGCCTCAACCGCGAGCACGAGGGCGTTCTCGCCGAGGGCGGCCACGGCGCGGTCGAGGTCGAGATCCCCGAGGTCCTCGCTCACCACCACGAGGCCATCCCGCCCCGCCGGCCGCGGGATCGGGAGTCCGCGCTCCCACCCCCATACCTGCACGGCGTGGTCACGCGCGGCTTGTTCCTCGTGGCCCGGCGGGTACAGCGCCGCGATCAGCGTCGTGCCGTCCGCGAGGAAGACGCGGAAGAAACGCCGCTGCGAGGCGTCGCCGGCGAGCGCGGTGAGGGACACCGCCGTGACGCCAAGGGCCGCCAGGCTTTCATGCACGATCTCCACGGCGACGCATGGTACCGCGGGGGCCGGGGAAATTGAGCGCGCGCCGGCGAGGTTCTACCTGACGTGAAGACACGAGGCTCCTCCCCGGACGCGACCGCCCTGCTATTCTCGTTCGTCGAGACGCTGCAGGGCAAGCTCGAAGCCGACGAGACGCTGCGGGCGGCGTGCGCCGCCATGGAGCGCCTCGGGCTCGCGCCGCTGGTGCGGGTCGAGCTGGTCGCCGGCACCGAGCGGCCGAAGGTCGTCTGCGCCGACCGCCGCGCCGCCGTGCCACAATGGAGCGAGCAGGACGCCGAGGTCCTGCGTTCCGTGGGAATCGCCAGTGACCGAACCGATCCAGACCCCGGCCCGCCCCAACCTCGTCGGCGCGAGCCGCGCTGAGCTCGCCCAGCTCCTTGCCGGGCTGGATCCCCGTCCGTTCCGCGCCGAACAGGTGTACCAGTGGCTCGCCCGGCGCTTGGCGGGCAGCATCGCGGAGATGTCCAACCTGCCGAAGGCGCTGCGCGAGGGCCTCGCCGAACGCGCCCAGGTGCACGACCCCGAGGTCCTCGAGGCCCGCCGCGGCGCCGACGGGACGGCGAAGCTCGCCCTCGGCTTCGCCGATGGCGCCGTCGTCGAGGCGGTCGCGATGCCGATGGAGGGGCACACCACCATCTGCCTGTCGTCGCAGACCGGGTGCGCCGTCGGGTGCGTCTTCTGCGTCACCGGCGTGCTCGGCGCCGGCCGCAACCTCACCGGCGGCGAGATCTTCGGCCAGTACCGTGCGGTCCTGCGCCACGAGGGGCTCGTGGGCGCGCCGGTCAACGTCGTGTTTATGGGGATGGGCGAGCCGCTGCTCAACGTCGCCGGCGTCGCCCGCGCGGTCGAGCTCATCGCCGAGACCGTCAGCCCCAAACGCGTGACCGTCTCCACCAGCGGGATCGTCCCTGGCATCGCGAAGCTGGCGGCGCTCGAGCGCCGCCCCAAGCTCGCGGTCTCGCTCAACGCCACGACCCAGGCACAGCGCGAGCGGCTGATGCCGGCGGCGGCCCACTGGCCGCTCGACGAGCTGCTCGCGGCGCTGCGCGCGTTCCCGCTCGAGCGCGGCCGCCGCATCACCTTCGAGTACGTCATGCTCGCGGGGATCAACGACTCCGACGACGACGCCCGCCGCCTGCCCCGGCTCCTCAAGGGGATCCCGTGCAAGGTCAACCTGATCCCCCTGAACCCCGACGAGCGCTACCTCGGCGGCCTCGCCGCCCCGGACGCCGACCGCATCAGCGCGTTCGCCGGCATCCTCGCCGCCGCGCACCTGAACGTCACCGTGCGCTGGAGCAAGGGCCGCGAGGTCGCCGCCGCCTGCGGCCAGCTTCGCGGCCAGATCGCTCCCCGCCCCCCCACCCCATCCTGACGCCGTCTTCTTTCTTGCCCCGCGGGGTTTGGCCGATCGCTCTGGCTGCCTTCCCACTGCGTGGACTCTTGCTTGCCCCTCGGGTGAAGCGGCGTTCGGGCCTTGCTCGCCCCCGCACCGTGCTCTTCCTTTCACTGCGTGAGGCCTCTTCTTTTGCCCCGCGGGCTACGACCGTGGTCGCTCGGGCGGCGCATCGAGCGCCGCCCTCCGACCCGCCTGCGCGTGCGACCGAGCAGGGCGTCCCGCGGTGGGGCCCCTCGCTGTTTCCTTCGCTGCGCTCAGGACCAGCGACACCCCACCGCGGGACGCCCGCTCGGGACCCGCACGCTCCGGCGCAACCGGCCTCCGCCCGCTGGGCGGTCTTGGCCTCCCACCCCCCCGCCAAGCGGAGATCCTGCTGTTGGCTCTGGGTCCTATCAGGCATTTGGTCCTTGAGCAGGCCCTCCGACTTGTGGGCGGGGGGTGTCGTTGATCCGCCGGTGCCGCGGGTGGCCATCGTGCTCCTGCGCCCGCGGGTCCCGGACGGGCGAGCCGCGCCGGGGTGTCGATGGCTCCGACCGAGCGTCTCTTGCGAGGGAGGAGAACAGCGAGGGGCCCC
>NCBR01000291.1 GCA_002279285.1 Acidobacteria bacterium 37-71-11 | reverse complement strand
CTCTACGGGCCGAAAGGTATCGGCGCGCTCTACGTGCGCCGCCGCACGCCGCGCCTGCACCTGGTCCCGATCCTCGACGGCGGCGGCCACGAGCAGGGGATGCGCTCGGGCACGCTCAACGTCCCCGGAATCGTCGGTTTCGCGCGCGCCCTGGAGATCGCCCTCGAGGCGATACCCGCCGAAAGCGCGAGCCTGGCGGCGCTGCGCGACCGGCTGCAGGACGCGATCTGCTCGCGTCTCCAAGCCGTCACCGTCAACGGCGACGCGGCACACCGCCTCCCGAACACGCTCAACCTCTCGTTCGCCGGGGTGGACGGGGCGGCGTTGCTCGTCGGCGTGCGCGAGGCCGCCGTGGCCTCGGGGTCGGCGTGCACCTCGGCCGACCCGAAGCCCTCGCACGTGCTTCTGGCGATGGGGCGGAGCAAGGCGCTCGCCAACGCGAGCCTGCGCTTCTCGCTCGGCCGCGGCAACACCTCAAAGGACGTCGAGACCGTCGCGGACGCGGTGGTGCGCGAGGTTGCGCGCCTCCGCGCGAACTCCCCGCTCTGGCGGCGCTAAAAATTCGACCGGGCGAAGGCGCCAGCGGGTACAATCTCCTCCCGGCCTGCCCCACCCGGCCGGCGGAGGCAAGCGCGAGCGAAGCGCCGGATGTCATTACCAACGCGGTCGCACGCGTGCGCGCCAAGCTCCCCCCCGGGGGAGCACCGCACGCGGTGGCGGGGGTGTGCCCGGCGGCCCGTTCGCTCGTCCTCGCGGCGCTCGCGGGCGGCGGCGGTCCCGTGGCCGTCGTGGTCCCCACCGAGCGCGACGCCGAGGAGTTGGCCGCCGGCCTCGATCTGCTCGCCCCCGACCTCGCGGCCGCCGTGCTCCCGGCGGAGGCCGTCGAGGCGTACCTCGGGCGCACGCCACCGCTCGGCGCGACCGCGGCCGCGGCGAGTGCGATCGGGGGCCTGGCCTCCGGCGCCGTCCGCGTCGTGGTGATCCCCGCCCGCGTGCTGCCGTACCCGCTCCCGCCGCCGGCCACGCTCGTCGCCCGCTCGCCGCTCATCGTCCCGGGCGAACGGCTCGACCCCGGCGAGTTCGCCGGCGCGCTCGCCGGCAGCGGGTACCGGCGGGTCGAGGTCGTCGAGGAAGCCGGGGACTTCGCGCTCCGCGGCCAGGTCGTGGACGTCGCCACGCCCGACCGGTTCGTCCGTCTCGTGCTCGACGTCGACACCGTCGAGGCGGTGCACGAGTTCGACCCCGCCACGCAGCGCTCCGGCGCCGTGCTCGAGATGGTCTCGATTCCACCGCTGCGCCTGTTCGCGGCCGGCGAGGAAGGCCGCGAGGCGCTCGCCACCCGCCTCGAGAAGGAGGGTTGCGGCGCGGCCGCCACCGCCGCCCACGACGGGGTCGAGCCGGCGCTCTGGGAAGGCTTCCTCGGCTGGACCGAGGCGCACGCCCACGCCTGGGAGCTCGCGCCGCACCTGGTGCTGTGCGAGGCCGACGCGGTGCGGGCCGAGCTGGAGCGGGTGTTCCAGGCGCTGGGCCGCGCGCGCGACACCGCCGCCAATGACGGCGCCGCTCTTCCCCCGCCGGCTGCGTGGCTCGCAGGGGCCGAGCGGTGTCTCGGCGCGCTGGCGGGCGCCGACCGGATCGAGGCGCTCGCGATCGAGGACGGCACCCCGTGGGTGCGGGTCGCGACGGTGCCGACGCCGAACCTGGCGTCCCGGCCCCATGCGCTCGCGGAGGAGCTGCGCGTCGGCATCGCCGAGCGGCGTTCCCAGGTGCTCGTGGCCGCCTCGCACGGCGAGGCGCAGCGTCTGACGCACCTGCTCACCGAGGCCGAACTCCCGGTGCGCCAGGGGTGGCCGCTCGACACGATTATCGGCGTCGTCGCCGGACGCCTCGAACGCGGTTTTGCCTTTCCCGACGCGGGGCTCGTGGTCTGGGGGCGGGCCGACCTCACGAGTTTGCCTGCCCCCGCGCGCCAGCGCCGTTCGCTGGCCCGCGTCCTCGCGGAGATGCGCGACCTCGCCGTCGGCGACTTCGTCGTGCATGCCGACCACGGCATCGGCCGCTTCGCCGGCTTCCGCACCTTCGCGCTCGATACCGAGGAACACGAGTGCGTCGAGCTCGAGTACGCGGGCGGAGGCAAGCTGCTGGTCCCCCTCGAGCGCGCCGACGTGCTGGAGAAGTACGCCGGCGCCGAGGGGACGCTGCCGAGGCTCGACCGCCTTGGCGGCACGAGCTGGGCACGCACCAAGTCGAAGGTCAAGCGCGCCCTCAAGGACATGGCCGAAGAGCTGCTCAAGGTGCAGGCCACCCGCGAGTTGGCGGCCGGCTTCGCGTTCTCCAAGGACTCGCCGTGGCAGCGTCAGTTCGAGGAGGCGTTCGAGTACGAGCCCACCGCCGATCAGTCGCAGGCGATCGCGGACGCGAAGCGCGACATGGAGTCGCCGCGCCCGATGGACCGCCTCGTCGTCGGCGACGTCGGGTACGGCAAGACCGAGGTCGCGATGCGCGCGGCGTTCAAGGCGGTGATGGACGGCAAGCAGGTGGCGGTGCTGGCGCCAACCACGATTCTCGCCGAGCAGCACGTCCGCACGTTCGCGCGCCGCTTCGCTGGGTTTCCGGTCGAGATCCGCTGGCTGTCGCGCTTCGTCCCCGCCCCCGAGCAGAAGAAGGTGGTCGCGGGCACCGCGCACCCTCAACCTTGGGCTGCTCGGCCTGCGCGACGTTTCGGTGATCGAGACCCCGCCCCGCGACCGGCTCGCGGTGCAGACGCACGTGCTGCCGTTCCGCCGCGAGGTCGTGCGCGAGGCGATCACGACCGAGCTGGCGCGCGGCGGCCAGGTGTTCTTCGTGCACAACCGGGTGGCTTCGATCGCCGCGATGGCGGCGCTGGTGCGCGAGGTCGCGCCCGAGGCGCGGGTCGTGATGGCGCACGGCCAGATGGACGAACGGCAGCTCGAGAAAGCGATGGACGCGTTCCTGGGCGGCGAGGCCGACGTCCTGGTCGCGACCGCGATCATCGAGAACGGCCTCGACATCCCGAACGCCAACACGCTGATCGTCAACCGCGCCGATCGCTTCGGCCTCGCCCAGCTCTACCAGCTGCGGGGACGGGTGGGGCGCTCCGACCGCCTCGCCTTCACCTACCTGCTCGTGCCGCCGGAGCGCTCGCTCACCAAGGAGGCGCGCGCGCGCCTGACCGCGATCCTCGAGTTCGCGGACCTCGGCGCCGGCTTCCGCATCGCCGCGCGCGACCTCGAGATCCG
>NCBR01000290.1 GCA_002279285.1 Acidobacteria bacterium 37-71-11 | reverse complement strand
GACTCGAGGTCGAGTGTCGGGTCGTGCGTGCAGGCGCCGCGTTCGACCAGGTATCGGTACAGCCCGCGCAACGCCGCCAACGCCCTCGCCGCCGAACGCGCCGCCAGGCCCCGCCCGCGCAGCACCGTGAGGTAGCGCCTGAGGTCGGAGCGCTCGCAGGTCTCGGCCTCGAGGCCGCGCCCGGCCAGCCACTTGCCGAAGCTCTCGAGGTCGCGACGGTACGATGCCACCGAGTTCGACGCGAGGCCCCTCTCGACGAGCAGTACCGCCAGGTAGTCCGGCAGCACCAGTTGGAAGAACCGCGTCTGGGGGACGGTCGCGACCATGCAGTGCGATTCTAGACCCAGAGTGCGTCGCTCCCGCTCAGCGCCGCACCCGCACCCGCCGAACGAGCGGCTCGTGCCGCCACCGCGCGAGATCGAGCGTGCCGTCGAGACGAAACTCCACGCCCTCCCTCTCGAGGAGACTCCGCTGCAGTCCGGGAGGCATGTCCCCCCGCCGGTCGGTCGCGCAGCGTCCGATGGCGTTCACCACGCGCTGCCACGGCACGTCATCCGGGCACGCGTGCATCGCCCAGCCGACCGCCTTCGGGGAGAGCACGTTCCCGAGCAGGGCGGCGATCTGGCCGTAGGTCATCACCCGCCCGGGCGGGATCGCCCGCACCAGGACGTACACCGACTCCCACGCCCCCCCGCCGGACGGGACCGCAACGTCGCCATGCACCCGGACATCCTGGGCCCGGCGCCGGACCCCCGGCGAGACGGTCGCCTTCATCGGACCGGCGCCGATTGGTCGCTTCGGCGGACGTCGTGTGCGGGGCGTTGCCACGGCCTCTCTCAGCGCTGCGCCCGCGGCGAAGCCGGCGCCGCGGTGGCAGCCCGCCGGGGCAACCCCGGGTCGTCCTTGACCGCCTGCGCCTGACTCAGATGCCGGCGCTCATGGGCCGCGATGACCAGCAAGAGTTCGTACAGGTTCGGCCTGAAGACCCTTGCCCCGAACGCCGCCACTTTGGGCCGTGAGATGTCGAGGCCGCTGGCCGCCCTGACGCGGGCGGCGAACTGGCGGTTGAGATCGAGCAACGCCGGGAGGACAACGTCGACCGCCTGGTCCCCAGTCGCCACGTGTTCGGGGCGGGCCCGCCGCTTGCTCCGAACCGGCGGCTCGGTGGCCGCGATCAGCCGCCGGCCGACGAAGCCCACCCGGAGCGGCCCCTGTCTGTACCACGCGTGCCGCCGCGCATCGCCGATGGCGGCGTCGATCAGGGGGAGAAGCTGCGAGCCGATGATGTTGAGGTGCCCGAAACACTCGGCGATCGACCAGCGGCCCGAACTGAAGCGCCAGTTGAACTGACGCTCCGAGAGCCCTCGGGCAATGCGCTCAGCGCCGCGGCCGGCGTCCTCGAACTGACGGACGAGGCCGTTCAGCTCCGGCGTCAGCCCTCCCGCGGCGGCTTTCGGGAGACTCGTGTCGCCGGTCGACCGCCGGCCAGGCCGCCCAAACAGCGCGTCGAAATCCCCTGCGCCCGACTCCTTGTTCACCATGTCCCTTCCTCTCGTCGTCCCGGAGCTTCTGCCCGAAGCGATCGGGGCCGCCTGCTTGGGCGACGGCTCACGAGGTCCTGAACCCCCGTCTGCTCGCGAGCTCGATCAGCGCGTTGCGGTGGCGCTCGTCGCCAGCGTGCAGGTTGCCGAGCGTGCGGGCGACGTCCGGGTTTGCCTTGGCGATCGCCTGCCGCGCATGCAGCTCCGCCACCCCGCCTTCGAACTGGATCGCGATCACCAGCGCCTCGTGCAACGAGAATCGCCGCGCCGCCTCGAGTGCTTTCTCCAGTTCTTCGACCTCGCGCATGAGGACATCGAGGTCGATCTCCACGTTGCCGAAGTGAGCCGTATTCTGCCGCACCAACCGGCGCAGGAACTGCACCTGCCTGAGGTGCGAGTCCTCCTCGAAGGCGAGTCTGGAGAACAGCCCCGCCGCCTCGGCGTCCTCCACGAAGGCATCCGCAAGCTCGTTGTAGATCTCGTGCATCAGCCTCTCGAACTGCTCGAGCGGCCGCAACACGCTCTGGATCTCCGCCAAGGGACCCCCCGGTGCCCATCTTCGACCTGCCCGCATCCTGCCGTTCCGCGCCTGACTCAAGTGATTTTACCGCGGCGAGGTGCCCGTTGCCACCTGACCCCGCCCCGCCGAACGGGACGCTACTCAACCGAATCGCGCCCCATCGGCAGAGTCGTCAAAATGAACACCATGGTAGGGATGACGGGGTAAAGCAGCGCCTGAAGAAACACCGGGGCTACGAGCAATCGTCTGGTCCAAGGCGGAGGTTCTTCGACTGCAGCCATGATACGCATCGCCTTGAAGGTGAACTGCTCATGCCGCAACCGTGCCTTTTTGAACATGCCAATGAGTCTACGGTGACTGGGCGGGTTGCAGTCATAGAAAACCCCGCGACGAAACAGTCGCAGGTATGGAGACCGTACTTGCGACGGCATCCAGCTCAAGAACGCCAACCGGTAGTGCGGCTCAACGACCGTCCAGCGGTTGGGTACCGCAAAATAGACGAAGCCGTCTTCCCGCAGGACCCTCCGGACCTCCCGGAGGTGATCCGCCTGCTGCTCGAGGTCACCGACATGCTCGAACACGTGATTCGAGACCACGACGTCGAACGTGGCATCAGGGAAAGGCAGACCTCTACCCTCGACCAATTGGAACTCGTAGCCATCGGTGACCTGGCGCTGGTCGGCGACGTCCACCGCAATCACCTTCCCGCCGCCGCCTACCACTTCCGAGATGCAGTGAGCGATGATGCCGGAACCGGTTCCGACCTCGAGCACGTGCCGCCCCGCAAGGTCCATCTTGGTCTGGAGCGATACGACGATCTTCCTCCCCTTCTTCGTCCTGGACTCGCAGTCCAAGATGGCGTGGGGGAGGCGCTTCACCACGGAGAGCGTTGTCTCTCGAGGCTCGGGCACCGAGAGGGGCTTAGGCGG
>NCBR01000095.1 GCA_002279285.1 Acidobacteria bacterium 37-71-11 | reverse complement strand
CTGCCGGTTGATGAAGATCGTCGCGCCGGACGCCGCCAGCGCCCCGAACATCGGCCAGCGCCGCATGTCGTGGCGCGCCGCGAACACCACCGGGAAAAGACCGCCGATGGTGAGCACGTCGGCGTACCCGTAGTGGTTCGCCACCACCAGCGAACCCGGCGGCGGTGCCGCGCCCACCTGGCGGACCCGGATTCCGAGGCAACGCGCCCCGACCCGCGCCCAACGGGCGTTGTGCGGGCCGTTGCGCCGCCACCGCTCGGGGAAGGCCGAGAAGACGGCGCGATACGCGCGCGCCACCACCAGCCACGAACCGACCGCGAACGCGACCAGGCGCACCGCCGCTCTCACCCGCCCGATCCAGGTCATGCCTTCTTGTACCACGAAAAGCAGGCGCGGCGAGACCGTTTCGTGATAACTTTCACGCTGCAAGCCGGTCCCCCGGCGCCGGAGGTTCCCAATGTCCGATGTCCGACCGTTCCGGGCCCTGCGCCCCCGCTCGGAGCTCGCCGAGCGGGTCGCCGCGCCCCCGTACGACGTGATCAACTCCGACGAGGCGCGAGAGATGGCGAAGGGAAACGAGATCTCCTTCCTGCACATCAACAAGCCCGAGATCGACCTCCCTCCCGAGGTGAGTCTGTACGACGACCGCGTGTACGCGAAAGGCGTCGCGAACCTGCGGCGGTTCATCGCGGAAGGCGTGTTCGTGCGCGAGCCGGAGCCGCGCTTCTACGTCTACCAGCAGCGCATGGGCAACCACGTCCAGGCGGGGATCGTGGGCGCCGCATCGTGCCGGGAATACGCGGACGGCCTCATCAAGCGCCACGAGTTCACGCGCAAGGACAAGGAGGACGACCGTACCCGCCACACCCACGAGCTCAACGCCAACGCCGGGCCGGTGTTCCTCACGTATCGCAAGCGGGCCGAGATCGACGCGATCGTGGACGGCATCCGCAAGGGCCAGCCGCTGTATGACATCGTGACCTCCGACGGCATCGGCCACACGGTGTGGGCGGTCTCAGCCGGCGAGACGGCGGCGCTGCAGCAGGCGATACGGTCGGTGCCGGCGCTCTACGTCGCCGACGGCCACCACCGCGCCGCCTCGGCCGCGCGCGTCGGCCTCGAGCGCAAGGCCGGCAACCCCCGCCACCGCGGCGACGAGCCGTACAACTACTTCCTGGCCGTCCTGTTCCCCCACGACCAGCTGCGCATCATGGACTACAACCGCGTCGTCAAGGACCTGGCCGGACTCACCCCCGACGCGTTCCTCGCCCGGATCGCCGGGACGTTCACGGTCAGCGATACGCGCGAGCCGCGTCCGGACGCCGCGCACCGCTTCGGCATGTACCTCGGCGGCCGGTGGCGCGGCCTCGAGGCGAAGCCGGGGACGTTCCCGGGCGATGATCCCGTGCGCTCCCTCGACGCCGCGATCCTGCAGGAAAACCTGCTCGCCCCGGTCCTGGGCATCACCGACCCGCGCACCGACAAGCGCGTCGACTTCGTCGGCGGGATCCGCGGCGTTGGCGAACTGGAGAAGCGCGTGGCCCAGGGGTGGGCGGTCGCGTTCGCCCTCTTCCCCGCCTCGCTCGAACAGCTCATGGCGGTGGCCGATGCCGGGCTCGTGATGCCGCCGAAGTCCACCTGGTTCGAGCCCAAGCTGCGCTCGGGCCTGCTCGTCCGGACCCTGGATACGTGGTAGGGGGCGCCACGCCCCGAAAGGAATGGAGGCTGCAATGCTGATCTTGATCTGCGACGCCTTCGACAAGTCGCTCCCCGAGCGTCTCGCGAGGTTCGGCGACGTCACCGAGGACATCGCCAGGCTCCCCCACGCCGAGGTCGCGCTGGTGCGCTCGAAGACCAAGTGCACCGCCGACTGGATCGCCGGCGCACCCAAGCTCAAGCTCATCATCCGCGGCGGCGTCGGCCTCGACAACGTGGACCTCAAGGCCGCCAAGGAGCGCGGCGTCGAGGTGCGGAACACGCCGGCCGCCTCGGCGGTCGCGGTGGCCGAGCTCACGTTCTGCCTCATGCTGGCCGTGCCCAACAAACTCGTCGAGGCGCACAACGCCCTCAAAGAGGGCAAGTTCCTCAAGAAGGAAATCAAGCGCACGGAGCTATTCGGCAAGACGCTCGGCCTCGTCGGCCTCGGCCGCATCGCCTCCGAGGTGGCGAAGCGCGCCGCGGCGTTCGGCATGCGCGTGCTCACGTACGACCCGTTCGTCAAGCGCTCCGACGTCGCGATCATGGTCCCGACGCTCAAGGAGCTGCTCGGCCAGGCGGATTACATCTCGATGCACGTGCCGCTCACCGACGAGACCAGGGGGATGATCAACAGTTCCACCATCGCCGCGATGAAGGACGGCGTGGTGATCGTCAACACCGGCCGCGGCAAGTGCATCGCCGAGGAGGACCTCGCCGCGGCGCTCCGCTCCGGCAAGGTTGGGGCGTACGCCACGGACGTGTGGTACTCGGATCCGCCCGACCCCGCGAGCCCGATCCTGTCCGCGCCGAACGTGCTCATGACGCCGCACATCGGCGCCAACTCGAAAGAGAACCTGCTGCGGATCGGCAACGAGGTCGTCGCGCTGTTGGAGAACTGGGGGAAGTGAACACGTGGGGCGGGCGCCCTCGCCCGCCCCTAGGGGAGGCTGCGATGAGTCACAGGGTCATCAACTTCTACGCCGGACCGGCGGGGCTGCCGCTGCCGGCCCTCGAGCGCGCCCAGACGGAGCTGCTCGACTTCATGGGAACCGGCATGTCGGTGATGGAGATTTCCCACCGCGCCAAGGAGTACGACGCGGTGCACAACGAGGCGATCGCGCTCGTCAAGGAGCTGCTCGCCGTGCCCGACAACTACAAGGTCTTGCTGCTCCAGGGCGGCGGCAACCTGCAGTTCGCCATGCTCCCGATGAACATCCTCCACTCCGGCCGCAAGGCGGACTACGTCGTGACCGGCTCGTGGGCGAAGAAGGCGTTCAAGGAAGCCAAGATCGTTGCGGGCGACGCCGCCCGCGTCGTCGCCACGACCGAGCCGGAGAAGTTCAAGCGCCTCCCCCGGCCGGAGGAGATCAAGCTCAACGCCGATGCCGCCTACGTCCACTTCTGCTCCAACAACACGATCTACGGCACGCAGTGGAAGACGTTCCCCGCCACCGGCGGCATCCCGCTTGCTTGCGATATGTCGTCCGACTTCATGTGGCGTCCGTTCGACGTCAAGCCGTTCGGGTTCATCTACGCCGGCGCCCAGAAGAACCTCGGGCCCTCCGGGCTCGTGGTCGCGATCATCCGCGACGACGTCCTGGCGATGTGCTCGGACAAGCTCCCGACCATGCTCCAGTACAAGGTCCACGCCGACAAGAACTCGCTCTTCAACACCCCACCGTGCTTCTCGATCTACATCCTGCGCAACGTGCTCGCGTACAACAAGTCGATCGGCGGGCTCGCCGCGATCGAGAAGAACAACCGCGAGAAGGGCCGGCTCCTGTACGGCTGCATCGACGCCCATCGCGAGTTCTACAGGGGTTACGTCACCGTCCCCGAGGACCGCTCGTTCATGAACGTCGATTTCAACCTGCCGAGCGAGGAGTTGGATGCGGCGTTCGTCGCCGAGGCCAAGAAAAACGGCATGGTCGGACTCAAGGGCTACCGCGACCTCGGCGGCATCCGCGTATCGATGTACAACGCCGTCACCGTGGACAACGTCAAGACCCTGGTCGCCTTCATGGAGGACTTCGCCAAGAAGCACGCGTAGAGACCGGGGCTCGGGGCTCGGGGCTCGAAAAGACCAGAGTGAAACGGGGGCGGGGCGAATGTCCCGCCCTTCGCGTATCCAGCTGCGACAAGGGCCATCCTTGCCGGGTTGGCACGCGCAGGCCAAAGCTGCCGCCTCGACAGCGACGGCGCGCGAACGACGCCCGTCGCGGTGTTGGCACGTTGCCGGAGGGGTTCAGAAGGCGGCTATAGCGACCGCTTGCGCCCGCGGGTGCCGCGCCGGCTTCCCTTGGGCTTCGAGAAGCGCCCCTCGACAGGGAAGAAGCTCGGACCCGCCAACGGCTCGGGCGGCCCCCCGAACGAGCGCGGACCCGCCGGCCGGCGCGCCGGACGCTCCTCGGCGAGGTTGACCTTCAGGCTCCGGCCGCCTACGTCGCGGCCGTTGAGCTGCCGGATCGCCTCCTCGGCCTCGGCCTGGGTCGCGAACTCGACGAACGCGAACCCGCGCGGCTTGCCGGTGGCGCGGTCGGCTGGCATGTAGAGATCCACCACCGCCCCCGCCGCTGCGAGGAGCTCGCCCAGCTCCTCCTTGGTGGTGCGGAAGCTCAGGTTCCCGACGAAAATCTTTGCTGGAATGGCCCGTCTCCTTCTGTCACGCCCTCGCGTTGGCTGCAACCCGGCTTGTTCGCCGAGGGGGGTATTGTACAGCGAGTTCTCTGCAAACCAAGCGGTGGGCCGTCTCGCCATCTCGGGTGCCACCCTGGAGGCTGGGCGGCCCGTGCCAGGTCAGTCACGGCAGGCCATCCGTCATCGTCGTTCCTTCCGGGTAGCAGGACCGAACGACAACGAGGTCGCGCCCGAGGCAGATCTCGTCGCCATCGCTGCCGAAGCTCCCTCGGCCTTGTCCTGCTGGAGGCATGGGTTATCCAAAATTTTGGACATAGAATTCGAAATGTCGGGCAAATTGCGGCCGTCCGCCTGGTTACACCGCGCCAGGTTCAGGCGTGAGTCTTGCAAGGATGGGTTTCAACATTAGGTGGAGTACTGCTTCGCGTTTTGGTTTTGAGTTCAACTAAGGAAAAAGGAAGGAGGTGGGCAAGCCATCAAGCCGCAAGGCGGGTGACCAAGAATCAATTGGTGTGATCGTAGCAAACGAAGGAAAGGAAAGGGGGCTGTATGAAGTGCGTCAAGTTTACTTTTCTTGCGCTCGCCGCGACGCTTCTCGCCGTGAGTGCCTACGCTCAATCAACCGGGACCATCGACGGCAGGATCACTGACGAGACCAGGGCGGCCCTGCCGGGCGTCACCGTCGAGGTGACCTCGCCGGAGCTGACGGAATCGAGAGTCATCGCAAGCGATGAAAATGGGCGGTTCCGGGTGACCCTGCTTCCCCCGGGCAGCTATGCCGTCAGGTTCACGCTGCCGGGCTTCACGACCCAGGATCAAACCAACATCGCCGTGGGCGCGGGCCGCGTCGTCACCCTGCAGGTGCAGATGCGGAGCTCGTACAAGGAAGAGGTGACGGTCACCGGCTCGCTGATTCCGCGTCCCACGCTGGACGCGATGAGCCCCGTCACCACGATGGACGTCTCGGACTTGAGCTACCGCGGCGCCACCCGACTCGAGGACCTGATGCAGACGCTGCCGCAGGTCTTCGCGGCGCAGAACTCGACGACCTCGAACAACTCGACCGGCACGGCGACCGTGGACCTGCGCTACCTCGGCAGCGTCCGCACGCTGGTCCTGATCGACGGCAAGCGCATGTCCTCGGGCGACGCCTTCGATCCGTCGCCGGACCTCAACTTCATCCCGGCGTTCCTCGTCAAGCGCGTTGACGTGCTCACCGGCGGCGCCTCCTCGACGTACGGCGCCGACGCCGTCGCCGGCGTGGTCAACTTCATCCTCGACAAGGACTTCGAGGGTGTGAAGGCGGGCGTGCAGTTCGGCGGCTTCGAGCACAACAACAACAACGCGACGGCCGCGAGGATCAACGCGGCCAAGGGGTTCGACTACCCGAAGGGCCAGGCCTGGGACGGCGGCTCGCTCGACGCGTACGTGACGATGGGCGGCAAGTTCGCCGACGGCAAGGGCCACGCCTCCGCCTACATCGACTACCGCAAGACCGCCGGCTTGCTGAAGAACCGGCGCGACTACACGAACTGTGCGATGACCAGCCTCGGCGCTCATGGAAACGTGTGCGGCGGCTCGGCGACGAACAGGTATGCGAACTTTGACGCTTACAACAGCGACTTTAGTCAAGAATCCTTTGTGGCCTTGGATCCAACGGGACCAGGGAACACGTTGATACCGTACGACGGCCGCGCCGACCAAGTGTTCAACTACGCGATTTACAACTGGATGCAACGGCCGGACGAGCGCTGGACGGCGGGTGGCTTCGTCAACTACGACTGGAACCGCCACTTCAAGGGCTACATGTCCGTCATGCTGATGAACGACTACACCGACGGTCAGATCGCCCCCTCCGGCGACTTCGGCAACTCCGCGATGGTCAACTGCGACAACCCGATGCTGAGCGCGCAGGAGCGGCAGGTCCTGTGCACGGACCTTGGGTATGGCCCGACTGATATGGCCACCGTCTACCCCTTGAGGCGCAACGTCGAGGGCGGCCCGCGCGACTCGCGCATGACCCACACCGACTTCCGCTTCATCGCCGGTCTCAAGGGCGAGATCAACAGCATCTGGAAGTACGACTTCTACGGCATGGACGCCGAGGTCAAGTCGCCGCAGGAATACGCCAACGACCTCAACGTCAACAACATCCAGGACTCCCTGATCGTCGATGGCGACCCCAACGACCCGAGCACCTGGCACTGCCGCTCCGGCAACCCCGGCTGCGTGCCGTGGAACATCTTCAAGGTCGGTGGCGTGACGCAGGCGGCCCTCAACTACCTTTCGCTCCGCGAGGTGCTGAACTCCGGCACCAAGACCCAGTTGGTCCACGGTGTGATAAACGCCGACCTCAAGGGCTACGGCTTGGTGATCCCGAGCGCAGTCGAGGGGATCCAGCTCGCCGTCGGCGCCGAGTACCGCAAGGAGTTCCTCTTCGTCCACCCCGACATCGGGTTCATGGTTCCTCTCGGTGCGGGCGCGGGCGGAGGGACGATGCCGGTGGACGGCAGCTACTCCGTCAAGGAAGGGTTCACCGAGCTGCGCGTCCCGCTGGTGCAGGGGGTCCGCGGCGCCAAGAACCTGGTCCTCGACCTCGGCTACCGCTACTCCGACTACAGCACCAACGGCGGGTACTCGACCTACAAGGCGCAGGGCGAGTGGTCGCCGACCGCGGACTTCAAGTTCCGCGCCGGCTACAACCGCGCGACGCGCGCGCCGAACGTGCAGGAGCTGTTCACGCCGCAGCACAAGAACCTCAACGGCACGTTCGACCCCTGCGCCGGAGCCACCCCGGAGTACACCCAGGCGCAGTGCTTGTTCACCGGCGTTTCCGCCGCGAGGTACGGGCATATCGCTCCGAACCCGGCCTCGCAGTACAACGACCTCGAGGGCGGCAACCCGCTCCTGACGCCCGAGATCGCCGACACGACCACGTTCGGCATCGTGCTCACGCCGGAAGGTATCCCTGGGTTCACGGCCTCGTTCGACTACTACGACATCAAGATCAAGAACACGGTCGGCGCTCTCCTCGCGGACGACATCCTGCGGCAGTGCGCCAGCAGCGGCAGCCCGACGCTGTGCGCGTTGATCCACCGCGACCAGGCCGGGTCTCTGTGGCTGACTCCGGACGGCTACACGATCGCGACCAACGCAAACGTCGGCCAGCTGCGCCACCAGGGCGTCGACGTCAACCTGAACTACTCGCTGCCGGTGGGCAGCAGCCTGTTCGGCTTCAACCTCATCGGCGCCTACATGCACAAGCAGGAGATCAACACCGGCCTGTACAGCTACGACTGCGTCGGCTACTTCGGCAACCAGTGCGGCGTCCCGAACCCCAAGTGGCGGCACCTCGCCCGCTTCTCGTGGGAGACGGGAAACTGGGACTTCAACCTCGGCTGGCGCATGGTCGGCGCGGTCACGGTCGACGCCGCGAGCTCCAACCCGGCGCTCGCTGCCCCCTCGAAGATCGCGCTTTACAAGATCAATGGCAGCTACCACTACCCCGCGTATAACTACATCGACCTCGGGGCGGCATTCAAGCTCAAGAAGCACGTCCAGCTCACGCTCGGCGTCAACAACATCGCCGACAAGGAGCCGCCGCTCGGCCAGGGCTTCAGCGCGAACGACTACGGCACGGGTTTCTACGGCACCTACGACCCGTACGGCCGCTACATCCACTCCAGCGTCATCTTCTCGTTCTAGGCGACGCACAACACGCAGCACGGGGCGGCCCCTGCGGGGGCCGCTCCTTTCTTTTGTCCTCTGACTACCGTGGGGGGGCGCCGTCGTGGGGAAGCAAGGTGTCGATCTCGGCGGCGTAGGTGCGCTTCAGGGCCTCCGTGGTCGCGACCTCCTCGGCCTTGGAGAGCCAGCGCCTCGCGGCCGTGAGGTCTCCCTTCCCCAGGTAGCACAAGCCGAGGAGGTGCCAGAACCGGTCTTCCTTGGGCCGCTCGCGGGTCGCGTACTTGAGGTGGGCGATCGCCTCGTCGTAGTGCTGGGCGGCGTACGCACGGCGGGCGAGTTCGAAGCGGTAGTAGGGGTTGAGCCAGCGGTGCCGCGCCACCTTCTTGCGGTACGCGGCGGCGCGCTCGAGGTCGCCCTCCCGCTCGTAGAGGTGGGCCAGGTCGCTCATGGCGACGAGGTCCGAGTCGTTCACGTCCAGGGCCTGCAGGTAGGCGGCCTCGGCGTGGGCCGGGTGCCCGTTGCGCAGGTACAGGGTGCCGAGGTTGGTCCCGTCTTCCACACGGAAACGCACATGTGGGCCTACTGTGAAATTGCAAGTGGAGCATTTCGTGTGACTTGATTTTCGGGATGGGGTTGTTGGAGCTTA
>NCBR01000289.1 GCA_002279285.1 Acidobacteria bacterium 37-71-11 | reverse complement strand
GGCCGGGCGGCGGCGACGCCGCCGGCGCCGCCGAGCAGCGCCGGCTCCCACGAGAACAGGACCTCCCCCGTAACGGCCTCGCGCGCCGCCGCCGCCACTCGCTCTGGGTGGCGGTGGAGGTTGACCACGATCCGAGCGCACCCCGCCCGCCCGAGGTTGGCGAGGGTGCTTGCGAGCAGCGGGCGCCCCAGGACCTCGAGCGCGGGCTTCGGGATCGTGCTGCTCAGGGGCTCCATCCGGCGGGCCCAACCGGCCGCGAGGAGCATGCCGTTCATGGCCGCCATCATACCGGTTGGGCGAACCGCTAGCTCTCGAACACCATGTCTTCGGGGGCCCCGGGGTGGGCGGCGCGGAACGCGACCCACAGGTCCAGGTAGGTGCCGCGCGCGGCCGCGCCCGGGTCGAGGCCGAGCTCGACGGCGGCCGGCACCAGGAGCGGGCTCTCGCCCTCCAGCTCCACGAACGCCCCCATCGGGGTCTCGTCGAGGGCGACCACCACCCCGTGCAGCGCCCAACTCTCGCGCCGCTTCTGATAACGGCGGACGGGCGCGAAGCCGAGCGCGGCGAGGATCGCGAGGGTCTGCCCGGCGCTCGCCACCGCGGTCTCGAGCTCGACCCTGCTCTTGATCCCGTCCGCGAACACGCCCGGTTCCTTGACGGTGAGCGCGGCGCCGTCGCCCGCCTGCCGCACCCGCAACAGCCGGCCGGCGGCGGCGAGCGTGCGCGCGCGGTCGTCCAGGACCCAGTTGTCCTCGCGGAGTTCGGGGTGGACACGCCGGGCGCCGACTTCGGCAAGACGTCGACGGACCGGCGCCAACGAGGGGACCGGGATCTTCATTTCCTGCTCGAGCATGCCCACCTCCGTACGGGTAGTATAGGGGCGTGCGCGCCGTCGCCTTCGGTACCGCGGGTCACATCGACCACGGCAAGACCTCGCTGGTCAAGGCCCTGACCGGGGTCGACTGCGACCGGCTGCCGGAGGAGAAGCGTCGGGGGATCACGCTCGTCCTCGGGTTCGCACCGCTCGCGGACCCTGCGGGCGAGGTCGAGCTCTCGTTCATCGACGTTCCCGGGCACGAGCGGCTCGTGCACACCATGATCGCCGGCGCGGCGGGGATCGACCGCGCCTTGCTGGTCGTCGCGGCCGACGAGGGGGTGATGCCGCAAACGCGCGAGCACCTGAGCGTGCTCGAGGTGCTCGGGGTGCGAGGGGGCGTGGTCGCCCTCACGAAGTCTGACCTCGTGGAGGGGGAGCTGCTCGAGGTGCGCCGGCGGGAGGTCGAGCGCTACCTCGACGGAGGGCCGCTCGCAGGCGCCCCGGTGATCCCGTGCTCGGCGCTCGACGGGCGCGGGGTCGAAGCCGTGCGCGACGCGGTGCTGGCGTGCGCCCGCGACGTCGAGCGCACGGAGGATCCGCACCGCCCGTTCCGGGTCGCGGTCGACCGGGTGTTCACGATCTCGGGGTCGGGGACCGTGGTGACCGGGACGGCGCACTGGGGGCAAGTGCGCGCCGGGGACGAGCTGACGGCGCTCCCGAGCCGCGCGGCCGTTCGGGTGCGGGGGGTGCAGGTGCACGGTCAGGTCCGCGACCGTGCCGGCGCCGGCGAGCGGGTGGCGCTCAGCCTGGCGGGTGTGCGCGTGGACGAGCTGCCGCGGGGGGAGCAGCTGCTCGCCGGGGCGGAGTGGTCCGCGAGCCGGCGGCTGGCCGTCGAGGTGCGGCTGTTGGGTGAGGGCACCCTCGCCGAGGGCGACCGCGTCTGGGTCCACATCCTCGCGGCGCGGGCGCTCGCCCGCGTCGAGCGGACGCACCCGGCAACGCTCGGCCCGGGGGAGTCCGGCCGCGCCGTCGTGCACCTTGCCCATCCGGTGTTCGCGGTCCCCGGCGACCGGGTCGTGCTCCGGCGCGTCTCCCCGACGGTCACGCTGGGCGGCGGTGAGGTCCTGGACTCGCAGCCCGTGCGGCTGCGGCGGCGGCAGGCGGCGCAGCTCGCTCTGCTCCCCCGCCCCTGGCGGGACCTTCCCGCAACGCTCGACGGTTGGATCCGGCTCGCGGGGGCGCGCGGGGCCACCGCCGGCGAGCTCGCCGCCCGGCTCGGCCTCCGCGAAGCCGGCCTCGAGTCGGCGCTGGGACGGCTCGTCGCCGCGGGCTCGATCGTGGTGGCGCGGACCCGGCCGCCGCTGCTCGTGCACGCCGGCGCGGCCGCCGCGGCGCGCGAGCGGGCGGCGGAGGTCCTGCGCACCAGCGGCGGCACCGGCGTGCCGCTGGCGGAGTTCGTGGCGCGGGCGCTCCCCGACGCCGGCGAGCGGTTGCGCGACTTCTTCCTCGCCGACTTCAGGCGCGCGGGTGTCGTGCGGGAGACGGCCGGGAGGGTGTTCGCGGCGGGCGCAGCCCCGCTCGAGGATGCCCTGGCCGCTCGGGTGGCGGAGTCCTACCGCCGGGCCGGGCTGGCGGCGCCGTCGCCGGGCGAGACGGCGGCCGCCCTCGGCGCCGACCCGAAAGTCGTCGAAGGGGTCGTGCGGTTCCTGGTGGACGGCAAGCGGCTCGCCCGGGTGGGCGGCAAGTGGGTCGTGCACCGCGAGGTCCTCGACGAGATCGTCGCCTCGCTGCGCGGTTGGGGGGTCGAGAGCTTCGACGTGGCGGCGTTCAAGGAGCGCTTCGGCCTGACGCGCAAGCTCGCGATCCCGATCCTGGAGTGGCTGGACTCCGAGCGCGTCACGCGCCGGGAGGGGGAACGGCGGCGGCTGGTGCGGCCGCGCCCGGCGCCCACCCCTGACGCATGACCTTCAGCGCGTTCGACGCCAGGTCGCCCATCTCGATCTCGATCTCGCCGTCGAGCTGCACCCAGGCGGCGACGGGTCCGCCCGTGCCGGCGGCCGGCTGGAACGTCCATGACGCCATCGAGGCGAGCAGCCACCCGCGCAACCCAGCCGGGAAAGTCAGAAAGACGACGCGCCGGCAACGGCCGTCGGGGCCGACCTCGGCGAGCAGGCGGAAC
>NCBR01000407.1 GCA_002279285.1 Acidobacteria bacterium 37-71-11 | reverse complement strand
GGCGGACAACATGATCGCCGCCGCGACGATCATGGCCGCCGAGAGTTTCCGCCCCGGGGAGGACGCGGTGGTGCCCGGCGGCGGCGGGGCGGTCGCCGCCGGCGGCGGCGCCGTTCGCGAACTCGCCGGGCCGCCGCACGACCGCCGCTTCGACGTCGAGGCCGACGGCCCGGGCCTGCTGGTGGTGCAGCAGAGCTTCATGAGCGGCTGGCGGGCGCGCGTGGACGGCCGCCCCGCCACGGTCGAGCCGGCCAACGGCGCGTGCATCGGCATCCATGTCCCCGGCGGGCGCCATCGCGTCGAGGTCGCCCTCGACCCGGTCCCGTACCGGGCCGGACTCGCGGGGCCGGTGCTGCTCCTGCTGTTCGCCGCCCTCAGCCGGGCGGCGGGCTCATCGCGGGGCCGCGCGGCGTCCAGCGGTGGCGCGGCGCGTACGATCCCGGCCACCCCACCGGTGCCGTGACCGTGAACGCGAGCGCCTCGCAGGCGTAGTCGGGTGTTGCTGCCGAAGACGTGGCTGCCGTCCTCGCGGTTGATCGCCACCCCGAACACGAAGTCCTCCTGCGGCACGCGCACGGTGTAGGCGATGCGGACACCGGCGGGCTCGCCGCTCGCCAGCAGGCGCAGCGGGCGACCGGCGCCGTCCACCAGCTCGACCGCGTCGAGGCTCACCGCGCCGTTCCCCCAGCGCCGCGCGCTGCCGGCCGCCTCGCCGGCGCCCGCCTCTTCGCCGGCGACGTCGGACCGGTAGCGGGCCACCGCGACCCCCGCCGGCGCGGTCATTACCGGCGCGCCGTCGCGCAGGTACAGGGCGCGCTGCGCGAGCTGCTCGACGAGCCCGAGGTCGTGGCTCACCAGCAGGATCGCGGTGCCCCGCCGCTGCAGTCTGGCGATGCGGTCGAGACAGCGGTGCGCGAACGCCTCGTCCCCGACGGCGAGGATCTCGTCCACGACCAGCACGTCCGGCTCGACGGCCACCGCGACCGCGAAGCCGAGCCGGACGTACATCCCCGAGGAGTACGTCTTCACCGGCTGGTCGAGGAACGGGCCGATCCCGGAAAACTCGACGATCTCCGGCAGGCGGTGCAGCACCT
>NCBR01000288.1 GCA_002279285.1 Acidobacteria bacterium 37-71-11 | reverse complement strand
CGTGAGGACATCCCGGAGCTGGCGCGGCATTTCGTGGCGAGAGCGTGCGCCCGCCTGGGCACCGAGACCAAGCTGATCCACCGTGACGCGATGTCCGTCCTCGAACACTGGCTCTGGCCGGGGAACGTGCGCGAGCTCGAGAACGTCGTCGAGCGCACGGTCGCCATGGAGCCGTCGCCGCTCATCACGGTGAGCTCGCTGCCGCGTAACCTGCTCGGGGCCGAGGCGCACGAGGCGCAGGGGGCGTCCGCGCGGTCACTGCCCGAGGACGGCCTCGACCTCGAGGCTCACCTCGACGGGATGCGCCGCGAGCTGATGCGGCAGGCGCTCGAGCGCTGCGGCGGCGTGCAGAAGGACGCGGCAAGGCTGTTGCGCATGACGTACCGGGCGTTCCGCTATCACGCCGAGAAGTTCAACCTGACGACGGAGGACTAGAACGTGCTGACTCTTGTTTTGGCATTGGCTGCGGCGGTGGCGCCTGCCCCGCCCGTGTGCACCGTTCCCGACGGGACCAGGGTCCGCCTCGAGCTCGCGCTCACCGACCAGGAAAAGGCGCTCGGGCTCATGTACCGCGACAGCCTGCCGGCCGACGCCGGGATGCTGTTCGTGTTCGACGCCGACTCGCCGCTCGCCTTCTGGATGAAGAACACCTTCATCCCCCTCGACCTCGTGTGGCTCGACAAGGAGGGACGGGTAGTGGACGTGCGCGCGGACGTGCCGCCGTGCCGGGCCGATCCCTGCCCTTCGTACGACCCGGCACGACCGGCCCGGACCGTGCTCGAGGTGAACGCGGGGTTTGCCGCGGCGCACGGGGTCAAGCCCGGCGCCGTGCTGCGGTTCGAGGGCGTTGCAGGCTACCCGGTCGCGGAGCCGAAGCGATGAACCTCCGGCGCGCGGTCTTCCCGGTGGCCGGGTACGGCACCCGCTTCCTCCCCGCTTCGAAGGCGATTCCCAAGGAGCTGCTGCCGATCGTGGACAAGCCCGCCGTCCAGTACGTGGTCGAGGAGGCGGTGGCCGCGGGCGTCGAGACCGCGATCTTCGTCACGGCCGAGGGGAAGTCGGCGATCGAGGACCACTTCGACCGCAACCTCCGCCTCGAGACGTTCCTCGCCGAGCGCGGCAAGCGCGATCTCCTCGATGTGGTGCGCCAGGTGGGGGCGATGGTCCAGGTCGTCGCGGTGCGCCAGAAGGAGGCGCTCGGCCTCGGCCACGCGGTGCTCCAGGCGGCGCCCGTGTTGGGGGATGAGCCGTTTGCCGTCCTGCTCGGGGATGACATCATCGTCGGCCAACCTCCCGCCATCGGCCGCCTGGCAGAATTAGCGCTGGATACCGGCGCGCCGGTGATTGCGGTGATGGAGGTTTCAGCCGCCGAAATTGGCCACTACGGGTGCATCGCCGGTGAAGAGGTGTCGGCCGGCGTCTGGCGCGTCCGCGACCTGGTCGAGAAGCCTGACCCGGCGCGGGCGCCGTCGAACCTCGCGATCATCGGCCGGTACGTGCTCACGCCCGCCGTGCTGCGGGCGCTCGCGGCGACGCCCCCCGACCGGGGCGGGGAGATCCAGCTCACCGAGGGGTTGCGCCGGACCCTGGCGACCGGGCCGGTGTACGCCTGCACCTTCCCCGGCAAGCGCTACGACGCCGGCAACAAGGCCGACTTCCTGCGCGCCACGGTGGAGATCGCACTCGACCACCCGGAGCTGGGCGCGGGGTTCCGGCGCATGCTCGAGGATCTGCTCGTGAAAGCGGAGAAGACGTAGCCGCGGCGTTGCGGCGTCCGGACGCCGTGCGTGGCCGCCGTCACAGCCGGGGTGGTTCGAATCGCTGCCGGCAGAGTCGGGTCAGCTCGCCTTGGCGGCCGTGCCGGGGGTCGCCGCCGGCTTCTCGGCGGCTTTGCTCTCGGTCTTGTTCTCCGACTTGCTCTCGGGCTTGGCGCCGGTGTCCTTGGAGTTCGACTCGCCGTTGCCGGCAGCGGTCGTGTGGCGGTGGCCGTAATCGGTCACGTACCAACCGGTTCCTTTGAACTGCAACGCCGACGCGGAAATCAGCTTCACAAGGACGCCGCCGCAGCTCGGGCACTCGGCGAGCGGGGCCGCGCCCAAGTGCTGCAGCACCTCGATGCGCTCTCCACAACTCGTGCAGCGGTACTCATACAGCGGCATGGAACTCCTCCGGGCGCAACCTGAGCACCCTGGACTGAGATTCTACATCAGGGAGCCGGGTCTGTCGAGGGCACCTGGACGTGGATCCCGCCTGGGGCGTCCTTCTCCTTCTTGATCAAACCCAGGCAGTTGAACGCGTACAGCACGCGGGCGTTGAGGCCCGCCGAGAACGGGCCCTGGTCGCACAACTCGAACAGCCCCCGGCGCCCGTCCACCAGGTTCAGCAGTTCTTCCTCGGCGGCTTCGAGCTGGAAGTCCGCCAGGTGCTCGGGCACGGGGCGGCGCAGGAACAGGGTGCTCTTGCCGCCCAGCCTGGTGACCAGCCGCTTGGCGTCGGCCACGGTCTTGCACCCGTGCAGCACGGCGCGCGGCGTCGGGATGCGCAACTTGTAGACCTCGTCGGCGCGGTCCTCGCCGAGCGCGAAGGTGACGAGCCCCTCGGCGAGGTCGAAGAGGCTCCAGACGATGCGCTGCACCTGTTCGAGCACGGCCGCGCGCATCTCGTCTTGGCTGAGCATCCCCATCTCGACCAACACCTGGCCGTGCCGCTTCCCGGGGTTGGCGAGGAGCTGCAGGGCCGACTCGCGGTACTGCGCCACCGTGATGCGGCCCGAGGCGAGCAGCGAGTCGCCCAGCGACTCGCCGCGGTTGGTCGAGGAGGCGAAGATGATGTCGCCGCCGAGGATGAAGACGCGCTTGGACAACTCGCCGAGCTGGACCTCCAGCACGCCGGGCACGCGATTGCGGTGGATCGTCGCGAGCATCTCTGGGAGAGGCGTGTCGGCGAGGTCGCCCACGAAGATGTGACGCGCGTCGCGGTTCACGCGGGCGATGGTAGCACGGGGAAACCCGGGGTCCGGG
>NCBR01000287.1 GCA_002279285.1 Acidobacteria bacterium 37-71-11 | reverse complement strand
CGGAACGCGTCGACGAACGAGAGCATCGACGCCTGCCGCTCGACCAGGCCGAACATCGCGCCCAGCGCACGGTGGGTCGCGGTGGTGGCGTCGGAGCCGGCGGCGGCCATGTGGCCGGCGAGGCCGTGCAGCACCGTGCGGGTCTGCAGGCTGTATGCGTTGACGTGGGCGCCGAGCACGTTGGTGTGCACCTGCTGCCGCCGGGCGAGCATCGTCTCCACCGTGGCGATGCCGCAGCTGCCGCCGATGTTGCGCAGCAGGTTGAACAGGCTGGTGGCGTTGCCCATCCGCTCCTTCGGGATCGGGTCCATCGTCACGGTCGTCAGCGGCACGAACAGGAGGCCGAAACCGATCCCCTGCACGAACTGCGGCCAGACGATGTTGGCGAAGCCGGCGTCGAGGCTCAGGTGCCCGAACCAGAACAGGCTGCCCGCCCCGATCAGCAGGCCGGCCGCGAGCAGGCCGCGCGGATCCATCCGCGAGATCAGCACGCCGACGAGCGGCATCATGAGCACGGTGCCGATCCCGCGCGGCGCCATCGCGATCCCGGCCTGCATCGGCGGGTAGCCGAGGAGCGTCTGCAGCAACACGGGGTGGAGCACCAGGCTGCCGTACATCACGAACCCCATCAGCGAGATCAGCAATACGCCGGCGGTGTAGGTGCGGAGCCGGAAGACGCGCAGGTCGACCACCGGGTCGCGGATGACGAGCTCGCGCATCAGGAACGCAGCCAGGCCGACGACCGCCACCACCAGCAACGTGACGATCAGACGCGAGGAGAACCAGTCGTCTTCCTGCCCCTTGTCGAGGGCGATCTGCAGCGCGCCGATCCCGACCGCGAGCAGCCCGATCCCCCAGGCGTCGATCCTGGCGGAGGAGCGCTTGATGTAGTGCGGGTCTCGGATGAACGCCCGGATCATCACCACCGAGAGCACCCCGATCGGGATGTTGATGTAGAAGATCCAGCGCCAGCTGTACGTATCGGTCAGCCAGCCGCCGAGCACCGGGCCGAAGATCGGGGCGGCGACGATCCCCATCCCCCACAGCGCCATCGCCTGGCCGCGCTCGTGCGGCGGGAACGCTTCCAGCATGATCGCCTGCGAGAGCGGCTGCATGACCCCGCCGGTGGCGCCCTGGATGATGCGGAAGAAGATCAGGATCGGGAGCGACGGCGCCAGGCCGCACATGAACGACGCGGCCGTGAAGCTGGTCACGGCGACGAGCAGGAGGCGGCGGCGGCCGAAGTAGTTGGCGAGCCACCCCGTGATTGGGAGGATGATCGCGTTGGCCGCCAGGTACGAGGTCAGCGCCCACGTCGATTCCTCGATGCTGGCGGAGAGCGATCCCGCGATGTGCGGCAGCGACACGTTCACCACGGTGGTGTCGAGCACCACCATGAACGTGCCCGCCATCACCGCCAGGGTGATCAGCCACGGGTTTTCGGCCCGGCCGGCGTCGCTGGCGACCGCCGCCATCCGCTACCTCGTGAACACGGTGGGGACCACCGACATCCCGGGGCGCAGCAGGTGCTCGGGGTCCTGGCCGCGGTCGAGCACGATCTTGACCGGCACCCGCTGCACGACCTTGACGTAGTTCCCGGTCGCGTTCTCCGGCGGCAGCAGCGAGAAGCGCGCGCCGGTGGCGGCGGCGATGCTGTCCACCCGCCCCCTGTAGCTGCGCCCGTAGGTATCCACCTCGACCACGGCGCGCTGGCCGGGGTGCATGTGTCGCAGCTGCGTCTCCTTGAAGTTGGCGGTGACCCACACCTCGTCGAGCGGGACCAGGGCGAGGAGCGGCTGCCCGGCCTGCACCGTCTCGCCCACCTGGACCGTCTTTCGGCTGACGACGCCGTCGGTGAGAGCGGTCACCGTGGTGTAGCCGAGGGCGAGGCGGGCCTGCTCGACGACGGCCCGTGCTTGCTGCACCTTCGCTTCGGCCGACGCCTGGCGGGCGCGCATGATCGCCACCTGGTTGGGGGCGGTGTGGGCGGTGCGCAGCTCGGCCTGCGTCTGCAGCAGGGCGTCGTTCGCCTGCGCACGGGCGTGCTCCGCCTCGGTCACGGACGCCTGCGCGGCGTCCACCGCGGCGCGCGCCGACGCCGCGGCGGCCACCGCCGCGTCGAACTGCTGGCGGGAGATCTCGTCCTTGTCGACCAGCGCGCGCGCCCGCTCGAGGTCGCGCTGCAGCCGGGTATCGCTGGCGATGGCCTCGCGCAGCCTGGCCTTGGCCGCCTCGAGGCGGGACTGCGCCGCCGCCACGCCGGCCCCGGCGCGCGTCACCCCGGCCGTCGCCGAGCTCACCCCGCTCGCGGTGGTCGTGGTCGTGATCGGCACCCCCTCACGCGCCGCCTGCAGCGCGGCCTGCGCCTCGGCGAGGTCCGCTTCGGCCTTCTGCAGCGCGACCTTGTAGTCGGTGTCGTCGAGGCGGACGAGGACCGTGCCGGCCTTCACCTGCTGGTTGTCGTCGACGTTGACCGCCACCACCGTGCCGCCGACCCGCGCCGCGATCGGCGCGATGTGGCCGTCGATCTGCGCGTCGTCGGTGCTCTCGCGCACCGCGAAGTAGCGCCAGGCGAGGATCGCGCCCAGCACGATCACGACCGCGCCAACCGTGAGACCCCGCGTGAGGCGCCGCCGAGCGCGCAGAAAAGCGATCACGCCGCTGGCGTTGCCGGGGCCGCCGGTGTCGATCCCCTCAGTCGTTGCTCCGTCCGATGGCTTCACTGGCTCCCCTCCAGGAACTCGCCGGCCCGCTCCTCGGCGACGCCGATGGCGCGGGCGAGCGCGAGCTTGGCGACGTTGCACGCGTACAGGCTCGACAGGTAGTTCTCGTTCGCCGTCGCCACCGCGCCCTGCGCCTGCACCACCTCGAGGTTGTCGCTGACCCCGGCGGAGAAGCGGTCCTGCGCCTGGGCGAGCTGCTCGTTCGCGAGCTCGACCGCATCGCGGTTGACGCGGACGCGGTCGGCGGCGGCGTGCAGGTCGAGGAACGCCGCCCGCACGTCGTACTCGACCTGCTGCCGCAGGTCGGCGAGGCGCGC
>NCBR01000286.1 GCA_002279285.1 Acidobacteria bacterium 37-71-11 | reverse complement strand
GATCGACTCCCTCGGCGGGGCCGTGGACGCCTTTACGACTCGCGAGGCGTGCGCGGTGACGGCGCACGTCCCCGCCGAGCGCTTCGACGAGGCGCTCGAACTGGTGCTGGACGCGGTGTTCCGCCCCCGTTTACTCGCCGCTGAGGTCGAGCTCGAGCGCCGCGTCGTCGGCGCGGAGTTCGACCTCATCCAGGACTCGCCAGTGGAGGCCGTGGCGGAGAAAGCGCTCGAGGCCTGCTGGGGCGCGCATCCCCTGGCGCGGCCGGTCCTCGGCCGGCGAGAGGTGGTGGAGCGTCTCGGGGTGCGCGACCTCGACCTCTTCCACCGCGCCCGCTTCACGCCGGCCAACCTGCTGCTCGTCGCGGTCGGTCCGGTGGACGAGGGCCTCATCCGGGAGCGGGTGGCCCGCCTGCCCGGTCGCGGCGCGCCGCCGCCGCCGCTCGCGGCGCCGGTATGGCGGCCCGGAGTCACGGCCGAGGCGCGTGACGGACTGGAGCAGCTCTACGCCAACCTCGTGCTCCCCGCGCTGCCGTCCGGGGACCCCGAGGGGTTCACCCTGGGCGTGCTGAACCAGCTCCTCGGCGGCGGCGCCTCGAGCCGCCTGTTCCGCGAGCTGCGGGACAGGTTGGGCCTCGTCTACGACGTGGGGAGCTCGATGTTCGCAGCCGCGGTCGCGGGTGTGCTCGATGTGACGTTCTCGGCGCCGGCTCGCCAGGCCGACGCGTGCTGGGACGCGGTGTTCCGGGTGCTCGGCGACGTCGCGGCCGGTCGTGTCACCGACGCCGAGGTGGACCTCGCCCGGCGGGCGCTGGCGTCCGGGGTGGTGCTCGGCGCCGAGGGGACAGATGCGCTCATGGAGGCGCACGCCGCCGAGCTGCTCGGCCGCTCGCGCCCGTTCGACGCCGCTCGCGTCCGCCGCGAGCTCGACGACGTGACGCCGGAACGCGTGCGCGCGCTCGCCGCCCGGGTGGTCCGCCTGGATGCGATCGCCGGGGCGGTGTGCGGCCCGGAGGCGGGGCTGCGCCTGCCGGCGGCGCTGGCCCGGAGGGTCGCGTGAGCGCGCCGATCGTGGTCGCCGTCCGGCGGCTGGCGCACGGCGATGGGCTGCCGCTGCCGCGCTTCGCCACCGCCGGGGCGGCGGGGGCCGACGTGGCGGCCGCGGTGGAGTCCGAGACGGTGCTCGCCCCGATGGAGCGCCGGGCGGTCCCGACGGGACTCGTGCTTGCGGTGCCTCCCGGCTACGAGGTGCAGGTGCGCCCGCGCTCCGGTTTGGCGCTGCGCCAGGGCCTGACGGTGGCGAACGCGCCCGGGACGGTTGACAGCGACTACCGCGGCGAGCTCATGGTGGTCCTGGTCAACCTCGGCGACCGGCCGTGCGTGGTGCGGCGCGGCGAGCGCATCGCGCAGCTCGTGGTGGCCCCGGTCGTCCAAGCCGCCTTCGAGGAACGCGCCGACCTCCCGCCTTCGGCGCGCGGAGCCGGCGGGTTCGGCTCGACGGGGGCGTGAGGTGCGCATCTCGGTCCTGGCGTCGGGTTCGAGCGGGAACGCGGCCGTGGTCGAGGCCGGCGGCACGTGCCTGCTGGTCGACTGCGGCATCTCCTGCCGCCAGCTGCTGACGCGGATGGAAGCGCTCGGCATCGACCCCGAAAGGATCGAGGCGGTGCTGCTCACCCACGAGCACGACGACCACGTGAAAGGGCTCGAGGTGTTCCTGCGCCGCCACCCGGTGCCGGTCCTGGCGACGCCGGGCACGGTGAAGGGGATGGCGGCGCCGCCGCCGGGCGCCGGGGCGCTGGCCTCGGGGCGCGAGGTGCGGCTCGGGACGATCACCGTGCTGCCGGTGCCGACGAGCCACGACGCCCGCGAGCCGGTCGGCTTCGTGCTGGAGAGCGCCGGGCACCGGGTCGGCTTCGTCACCGACACCGGCGTGGTGACGCAGTTGCTGGCGGAGCGCCTGGCCGGTTGTCACGCGCTGCTGCTCGAGTGCAACCATGACCGCGACATGTTGCGCGTGGGGCCCTACCCTTGGCCGCTCAAGCAGCGCATCGCCTCGCGCACCGGCCACCTCTCCAACGAGCAGTCGTGCGGCGCGCTCGAGCGGCTGGTCCACTCCGGGCTCGAGGTCGTCGTCGGCATGCACGTGTCGCAGACCAACAACAACCCCGGCCTGGTCGCGCGCGAGCTGGCCGCCGTGCTCGCCGGGTCCGGGGTGCGCCTCGCGGTCGCCTCGCAGCACAGCGCGCTCGTGGTCGAACGAGAAGCGGGCCGGGACGCCGGCCCCCCGCTGGGCTGAAGCCGGACGGCTGGTCGGCGCCGCGGCGCCCCCGGTTCCTTGGCCGGGGGGCCGGTTCGCGGTACGCTTCGCCCGGCGGGGCCCGTGGGGCGGGGCAGGAGGTGCGGGATGCAGGTCGAAGTTCGCGTCAAGCTCAAGGAGCAGGTGCTTGACCCGCAGGGCGAGGCGATCCGGCGCGTGCTGGCGGGCCTGGGGTACGCGGAAGTCGGGCAGGTCAGGGTGGGCAAGCTGATGCTCCTCGAGGTCGGGGGTGATGACCCCGGCGCCGTCCGCGCCCGGGTCGAGGCCGCGTGCCGCGAGGTGCTCGCCAACCCGGTGATCGAGGAGTTCGAGGTCCGGCTGCCATGACGAGGCCGGGATCCGGGGTTCGGGGTTCGGGTTCCGGGAACGACAACCGGGCGGGCGGCACGGTGCCAGGCGGGCGCAAGCGAGTGGCGGTCGTCATCTTCCCGGGTTCCAACTGCGACCGGGACGCGCGTGCGGCCGTCGAGGCGGCCGGCGGCGAAGCGGTGCCGGTCTGGCATCAGAGCGCCGACCTTGCCGGTTGCGGCGCAGTCATCCTCCCGGGCGGGTTCTCGTACGGGGACTACTTGCGGGCGGGCGCCATGGCGGCGCACTCGCCGGTGATGGCCGCGGTGCGCCGGCACGCGACCGGCGGGGGCGCGGTCCTCGGGATCTGCAACGGCTTCCAGATGCTGCTCGAGATCGGGCTGCTCCCGGGCGCGATGCTGATGAACCGGACGCTGCGGTTCATCTGC
>NCBR01000285.1 GCA_002279285.1 Acidobacteria bacterium 37-71-11 | reverse complement strand
TGCGAGTCGATGCGCATGACGATGTCGCCGGGGCGCAGCCCCGCCTCGTCGGCCGGCGAGGAGTCGGAGACGTCGGTCACCACCACGCCTTCGATCTCCCTTGGCACCTCGAACTGCCGCCGGGCGTGGTCCGAGAGGTCATCGACCTTGAGGCCCAGCTTGGAACTCGGAGTGTTGTCCGTCGGAGTCGAAGCCGTCTGGTCGCCCTCCGCATCCGGCCGCTCGCCGAGCACCACCGAAATCATCTGGTGCTTGCCGTCGCGGATCACCTCGAGCTCGGTCTTGCTCCCGGGGGCGATCGCCGATACGTGGTCGATGAGCTGGCGGGTTTCCTTCACCGGCATGCCGTCCACCGCGATGATCACGTCGCCCGCCTTGATGCCGGCCTTGTCCGCCGGACCGGGCCGGCTGACGCTCTGGACCAGTGCGCCGTTGCGGGATGGCAGCTTGAACGCTTCCTGGGCTTTCTGGTCGAGGTTCGAGATGCTCACGCCCAGGTAGCCGCGAATGACCTTGCCCTTCGACTCGAGTTGCGGGAGGACCGACCTGATGGTGTTGACCGGGATCGCGAACCCGAGGTTCTGCCCGGCCGCGTTGATCGCCGTGTTCATCCCGACCACCTGACCGCACAGGTTCACGAGCGGACCGCCCGAGTTACCCAGGTTGATTGCGGCGTCGGTTTGAATGAAGTCCTCGAACGAGCGCGTGGCCTCGGAAAGACCGAGCGTGCGGTTCTTCGCCGACACCACGCCGACGGTCACGGTGTGCTCCATGGCCAGCGGGTTCCCCACCGCCATGACCCAGTCGCCCACCCGCAGCGTGCTGGAATCGCCCAGCGGCAGCGGCGCGTAGGGCTTCTTCGCAGCGATCTTGATGAGGGCCACGTCCGTCGCGGGGTCACGGCCGACGACCTTGGCTTCGACGCGGTCGCTGCCCTCCGCGATCCGGACCCACACCTTGTCGGCACCCTCGACGACGTGGTTGTTGGTGACGATCAGGCCGTCGCTCGAGATGAAGAACCCGCTGCCCGCCCCGGCCCGCTTCTGCGGCCGCCCCGAGTTCGGGCCAGGAAAGCCCGGGCCGAAGAAGAACTCAAACGGATCCATATCGCCGTGGAAGCGGCGCATCTGCTGCGGCTTGACCACTTCCTCGGTGTAGACGGACACGACCGAGGGGTTGACCTTTTCGGCGAGGGTGGCGAAGTCGGGATAGCCGGTCTGCGGCGTGCACGGGGTGGCCGGGGCGAGCGCGGCGGCTGTCGGGGCGGCCTCGCGAGCCACGGTGTGCGGCGTCAACCCCAACCCTCCCGCCAGCACCAGACCCAAGACGGTTGCACCGACCGCAACCGCACTCATCGAGAGAACTCGTTGACGTTTGTTCGATGTGTTCATTCCAGGCTCCTCTCGGGGCCGGGCGTGCCCGCCCCGTCCGTGAGGGCAGCAAGTTCCATGCCACTCCTTGCGCGACTGGGGCCGTCACGCCGTCGGCGATGGCGTCATTTTGACGCGGCCAGTTCCGGGGAGCTCAGCACGACCCGGTCCTTGCCGGCGGCTTTCGCCGCGTACATCGCCTGGTCTGAGGCGCGCAGGAGCTGATTGCGGCGGTGATCGGAGCTGCCGAAGCGGGGCACGTGGTCGGGGTAGACGGCCACCCCCACCGAGCAGGTGAGCGGCCCGCGGAAGTCCACCGGGCCGCTCGCCCAGGAGAACCTCCCGCGCAGGAACGCCTGCGAGCGGATCGCCTCCCGGATCTCCTCAGCCACCTGGACCGCCGCCGGCGTGTCGAACCCGGGCAGGATGATCACGAACTCGTCGCCGCCGTAGCGGGCGAGCGTGACACGCGGCGAACGGACGACCCGCCGCAGGACGTACCCGACCTCCTTGAGGACCTGAGAGCCCGCGAGGTGTCCGTGGCGGTCGTTGACGCTCTTGAAGTTGTCGAGGTCCATGAACAGCAGCGCCACCCGCCCGGAGGCGGCGTCGGCGTGCTCCAGGTCCTCCGCGAGGCGCCGGTGGAAGAAACGGTCGTTGGCCAGACCGGTGAGATCGTCGCTGCGCGCTGCGGCGCCCGCGCGCCGCGCGTCGAGGAGGTTCTGGATCGACACCGACGTGTACGACGCGAAGATCTCGAGGAGCGCGCGGTCGCGTTCGTCGAACGGCTCTCCGTCGAGGCGGTTCACCATCTCGAGCACGCCGCAGACGCTGTTCTCGATCCGGATCGGGACCGCGAGCAGGCTCGCGGTCCGGAACGCGTGCGTCTCGTCGAAGCGCGAGTAGAAGAACCTGTCGCTGCTGGATTCGGCGACGAGGTGCGACTCGCCCTTGCGGTAGACGTGGCCGACCACGCCTTCGGTCGTGGGGATGCTGGCGCCCAGCAGCGCGTCGGCCGAAGGGCCGAAGGTGGCGATGAAGTAAAGCTGTGTCCCGACGGCGTCGCCGGTGCGCTCGAACGGGTGGTCGAGCAGCACCGAGCCCGCCTCGGACGGGACGAACGCGTTGGCGCGCCGCAGCACTTCCTCGATGAAGCTCCCCGGGTCCATCGTCTCGGGGACGCCGGTGTCGTGCCGGTAACGTTCCAGAAAGGTCTCGAGTTCCGCCGCCGGCAGCACGCAAATCCTTGGCGGAGTTGTCGTCACCCCTCAAGTCTAGCAGCGGCCCGGGCGGCTGTCGCGGTCAGGCGGTCAACCCGCAGTCGCAAGTCCGGGATGGTATCGGCCGGATCGCCGAGGCCCGGGGCGAGGCGGAGCCGCTCACAGGCGTTGACGAGGGCGGCCGCCTCCGCCGCGTCCGCCGGCGGGCAGCCGGCCGCGGTCAGGGCCTCCGGCGCGTCCGCCGCGGCGACGCCGTAGCGCGAGTGCGCCCACGCCTGCACCGCGAGCTGCAGCTCGAGCAGCTCGGCGGGCGCATCGGCGCTCGGGCGCGGGCGCCGGCCGCCGCGGCCGCGCCACGCCCGCGCCGCGAGGACGGTCCCCGCCCCGGCCAGGAACGCGGCGGCCGCGATCGCCGCGGCCGGCAGCGGTGGCGCCGGCTCGCGTCGGAGCGGCGCCGCGGCCGGAGCGGTGGCGGCGGG
>NCBR01000284.1 GCA_002279285.1 Acidobacteria bacterium 37-71-11 | reverse complement strand
CCCGACGTCGTGGTCCCGCGTCTCGTGGCCCACGGGGGCGGCGACGCGCTGGCGGTGTTCGACGCGGCTGTGACGCGAGCCTGGGAGGGCGTGGCGGCGGTCCGGCGTCTGGGCGGCACGGCGGAGGCCGCGCACTACTTGTTGCCCAACGCCCTGGCGATCCGCTTGGTCGAGTCCTCCGACCTCCTCAACCTGCACCACAAGCACCGGATGCGCCTCTGCTACAACGCGCAGGAGGAGATCTGGCAGGCGTGCCTCGACGAGGCGCTGCAGATCCGCAAGGCGGAACCGGCGATCGGGCGCTGGCTGCTGCCGCCGTGCGCGGTGCGCCAGCGGGCGGGCCGCAAACCGTTCTGCCCCGAGGGCGATCGTTTCTGCGGCATCGCGGTGTGGCGTCTCGAGCCGCGCGACTACCGGCGGATCATCTGATTCCGAGAGCCGTAGCGGCCGCCCGCCAGGCGGCCGGCCTCCTCATTCTGGCGCAGCGTTCTCGCGTGCTAGCATCCGGACCGGTGAACGACACTGTCTACGACCTTGCGTTCGAGCGTCGCGCTTCCGAGGTCATCGGGAGGCCACGAACGCACCGAGGCGGGCGTGGCGATCTCGCGATTCCATGGGACTGCTTCGCCCCGCCGCCGGCGGGGCTCGCAGTGAGAGCTATTCCTCTACGACGGCCGGTGACGTGGTAACAGGCGCGACCGACCGCGGCCTGCTGGTCCTGGCGGACGGCGTGCAAACCGCGTTCGCGGCGGGTGCGGTCGCCGAGCTGGCGCGCGCCGGCACGAGGTGGTGGCGCGGCGCCGGGGCCGGTCTCGGCGCGCACGTGGCGCTGCTCGCGCTCCTCGGGGAGGCGGTGGAGGCTGAGCGGCGCTGGCGGCGGCAGGCCGATCTCGGCTGTCCGCTGTTTCGGTCGCGCCTCGCCGCGGTCCGCGAACGCCTCGGAGAGGCACAGGGCGTCTCGGTGGCCCTCGACGCGTGGGCCCTCGCCGGGTGGCTCGATGACGACGCGTTGGCGGAGCACCTCGCCCCCGAGATGGCGGCGGCGCCCGAGCGGCTGGCGCGCACCGGGGCTGCCCTGACGGTGGCCGTCGAGGACCTGACCGCGGGCCGCTCGGCGTGGGTCGAACTGGCCGGCGTCGCTGCCGCCGAGGCCGGCGGCATCCTGCGCGCCGCAGCGGCGTTCCCCGGCGGATGGGGCCCGCAGGTAGTCCCAGGCGGGCGCTGGACCGGTCCCGTGTGGGGCGGGGTCGGGGCTGCGCTCGGCGGCGGCGCGCCGTGGGCCGGGGACGCGCTCGCGTGGGACGTGGTGTGCGGCTTCCCGGTGCCGGCGCTCGCCCGGCCCGCCTTGGGGGGCTCGCTGGTCGAACTGATGCAGCGGCGCAGCGAGGCGCGGGCGGGCGCCGGGGTCGAAAGGTGGCTGGCTGCGGGGGCGGGTCGCGAGCTGTGCATCATCGCGCCGGACGCGGCAGTGTGGCGAGCGTGGTCGGGGCGCGACGCGGCCGAGATCGGCGTCGAGTACCCGCTCCCTTGGGAGCGCAACGGCGAGCTGACCGCAGGGGTGCTCGCGTGCGGTGCGGCCGCGGCGAAGCTCGCGCTGGGCGAAGGACCGCGCCAGGGGTAGCGTGGTCGCGCCACCGCTGTGGCTCGGGGAGGAATCGAAACGGACGCTCGTTTCTGACCCGGCTCCATCCCTGGGTGCCGGTGCCGGGCTCGCGGTCGTGCCTGCGGTACAGTTAGCGTTGAGTTCAAGGAGGTCGAGATGAGGTGGTCCGAGCGAGTTTCACTGCGAACGGCCGCTGTTGCGGCGGGGTTGTTCACGTGCATGGCGCTGGTCGGAGGGTGCGCCGCCCTGTTCGCGACCAAGATCGGCGACATTCAAAAGGCGCCGGGGCAGTGGGACGGCCGCACCGTCACCATCGCCGGGAAGGTGACGGGAACGCACAACCTCCTGGTGGTCAAGTATTACCAGGTGGACGACGGGACCGGCGACATCGCGGTCGTGACGCAGAGCGCCCTGCCCCACGAGGGTGACCACGTGCGCGTCAAGGGCCGGGTCGAGCAGGCGTTCGCACTCGGCTCCGCCCATGTCGTCGTCGTCGTCGAAGCGCCGCCGCAACGCTAGGTCGGGCGCCGCCGGGTGGGCGGCACGGCTGGGGGCGCATCGTACAATCACGGCCGGGAGGCGCGATGCCGCGCGAGATTCGCTTTTTAAACACGCTGACGCGTCGGGTGGAGGCGTTCCACCCGATCGAGCCCGACCGCGTGCGGATGTACACCTGCGGTCCGACGGTCTACAACTTCGTCCACATCGGCAACCTGCGCACCTTCCTCTTCGAGGACGTGCTGCGCCGGACCCTCACGGCGTTCGGCTACCGCGTCACCCAGGTGATGAACCTGACCGACATCGACGACAAGACGATCAAGGGTGCCGCCGCGGAGGGCGTCACCTTGCGCAAGTTCACCGACCGTTACGTCGCGGCGTTCTTCGCCGACATCGACGCCCTGGGGATCCAGCGCGCCGAGCACTACCCGCGCGCCACCGACTTCATTTCGCAGCAGGTGACGCTGGTGCAGCGGCTGACGGAGCGCGGACACACGTACGTGCAGGACGGCTCGACCTACTTCCGCATCGCGACGTTCCCGGGGTACGGCAAGCTCTCGGGGCTCGACTTCGACCAGGTCAAGGTCGGCGCCCGCGTCGACGCCGACGAGTACGAGAAGGAGGACGTGCGCGACTTCGTCCTCTGGAAGGCGGCCAAGCCCGGCGAGCCGGCGTGGGATACGGCGCTGGGTTCCGGCCGGCCCGGCTGGCACCTGGAGTGCTCCGCGATGGGGATGACGCTCCTCGGCGAGAGCTTCGACATCCACACCGGCGCGGTGGACAACATCTTCCCCCACCACGAGAACGAGATCGCCCAAAGCGAGGCGGCGACGGGCAAGCCGTTCGTCCACACCTGGCTGCACGCCGAGCACCTCGTCGTCGAGGGGCAAAAGATGGCGAAGTCGGCGGGGAACTTCTTCACCCTGCGCGACCTGCTGGAGAAGGGGTACGACCCGCTCGCGATCCGCTACCTCCT
>NCBR01000094.1 GCA_002279285.1 Acidobacteria bacterium 37-71-11 | reverse complement strand
CCGGATTCCATTTTATGGTAGTCTTTTTCAACTTTGTCCAAAATTCAATTGAGCTTTTTCCGGTTATACGGATGACCTTGCCGAGGAACTGCTCGTACACCTGCCCGAGGATGTCGGCGGGGAGCACCGAGAACTCGTACGGCGACTCCGGATAGTAGAGGTTGCCGATGATCTCCTTGAGCACCTTGTCGTCGATGGCGAGGCCCGGCGTCAGGATGTCGGGACTCTCGGCAAACCCGACTTCGCGCTGGAAGTGGAACAGGCCGGAGTTGTAGCGCTCGTCGGCGCGCTGAAAGAGCTGGAACAGGCGCTGGTAGACGTTGGCGCCGTTCTCCAGGGCGCGGAGCTGCCACTGGCTCTCGGTCTCGATGCCGCGGTCCTCGCAGATGCGCAGGAAGATGATGCGGTCGATCGTGCGTTGCACCGCCTCGTTCAGCTCGCGGATGCCGAGCCGCGGGTTCCGGATCGCGATATTGCGGGCGAGCGAGTCGCGCCAGCGCTCGATCTCGCCGAGGAACGCGGCGTCCACCGCCGCGGTGCCCCTCTTACCCTTCGTCGCACCGGCAAAGCGGTCGAACGAGCCCTTGAGCACCGCGTCCTTGGAGAAGATACCCGCGAGCTCGTCCCAGCGCTCGGCGTACTGGTCGCAGGTGAGGTAGTTGAGCCGCGCGATCGCCGGCTTGTCGGTCTTCTCGGGCTTGACGCGGCAGTCGTAGACCGCCAGCTCTCCGAAGTCGGTGAGCAGCGAGAGCGGCAGCTTGGCCGACCAGGCGTAGCGGCGGAGCTGGTAGGCGGGGCTCGGCTGGTCCTTGATCGAGACCGAAGGCTTCTTCGCTTCGAGGAAGAACTTGCGCGTGCCGCCGATGCGGAAGCAGTAATCGGGCGCCTTGGTGGTTCCGCCGATCTGAATCGCGTCCTCGTGGATGACGTCCTTGTAGGCCTCGGCGTGGTCCTGCCGGTTGTGCATGTCCCAGCCGAGCAGCTCGAACATCGGGTCGATGAACTCGTCGCGCACCTGCGCCTCGTTGTACGCTCCAGACTCGTATGACGCGATGTTGCGGTCAAACCGCTCGACAAGTCTCTCGAGTTCCCTGGGAGCCGCCATCCCGTTTCTCCTCCGGCTTTGACGGCCTTCATTATGCACTCGCTCGCCGTCGGAGACGGGAAGGCAACTCAGGCGTGGTCCGTGGTCCGAGGCGGCTGCGCCGGCCGCACGCCGCGCAGCCGCGAGCGCCCCCTCGAAGACGAACATCCCACCGATAGGTAGGGCCTCGCAGCTTGGGGCGTGTAGCCGCGCCGCCGAGAGTGGGCCAGATGCTAGGAGGGCAAGGCGGTCGGACCGGAGCGTACCCGGAGGGTACGTGAGGATCCGAACCGCCGCAGCCCGACAACGCAGATGGTCCGCTATCGGCGGCGCCCTCAGGGCTTGGGGAAGTGCTCGACGGTGACGTTCAGATGCCCCGCCATCGCCCCCGCCTCCCGCGTCAGCGACCGGCCGATCACCACCCGCTGGATCTGGTTGGTGCCTTCATAGATCTGGGTGATCTTGGCGTCCCGCATGTACTTCTCGATCGGGTAGTCCTGGCAGTAGCCGTAGCCGCCGAAGAGCTGCACCGCGTCGGTCGTGACCCGCATTGCGGTGTCGGTCGCGAACACCTTGGACATCGCCGCGAGGCGGGAGACGTTGGGCAGGCCGGCGTCGATGGCGCGGGCCGCGGTATAGACCAACTGGCGCGCCGCCTCGATCTGGATCGCCATGTCGGCGAGCATGAACTGCGTCGCCTGGAACGACATCACGCTCTGCCCGAACTGCTGCCGCTCGGAGGTGTACCTGATCGCCCACTCCATGGCGCCCTGGGCCAACCCGACGGCCTGCGCCGCGACCCCGGGGCGGGCGCGGTCGAGGGTCATCATCGCGTTGGCGAAGCCGGCCCCTTCCTTGTCGCCGAGCAGCGCCGTGGAGGGGACGCGGCACTTGCTGAAGTGCAGCTCGTGCACCGGCACGCAGCGGATCCCCATGAGCTGCTCGCGCTTGCCGATCTCGAAGCCGGGCGTGCCCTTCTCGACGATGAACGCGGAGGCGCCGCGCGTGCCGCGCTCCGGGTTGGTCGAGGCGTACACCGTGTAGATGCTGGCGGCGTTGGCGTTGGTGGTCCACTTCTTGTCGCCGTCGATGACGTAGCCGTCGCCGTCCTTGACCGCCCGCGCCCGCAGCGAGCCCGCGTCGGAGCCCGATGCCTTCTCCGACAGCCCGAATGCGATCAGCTTCTCGCCCGTCGTGACGGCGGGCAGGTAGCGGCGCTTCTGCTCCTCGGTCCCGCCGAGGACGATCGGGAAGCTGCCGAGGGCGTTGACCGCGTACGCCACGCCCACGCCGCCGCAGGCGCGCGAGAGCTGCTCGACCACGACGCACATGTCGATCACGCCGGCGCCGTGGCCCCCGTACTCCTCGGGGACCCAGATCCCCATCAGGTCGTACTCTTTCAACGCCGCGATCACGCTCCACGGGTACTCGCCGGTGCGGTCGAGCTCGGCGGCCACCGGCCGTACGTACTTCTCCGCGACCTCGCGGGCCTTCGCCTGGTACTCCTGGGTCTTCGCGCCAAGCAGCTCTTTCATATTCTCTCCCTCGTTCCGGGCGGATTTTACACCGCGCACCGCGTGCGCCGGCCCCCGGGGCGTGCGAGAATCCGGCCGGAGCCACCATGTTCTCCGGCCGCGTCCCCTCCGACCTCGCCCCGAACCGCATCGCCGCCGCGCGGGCGGCGGCGGCGCCGCCGTTCGACCTCACGGCCTCGAACCCCACGGCGTGCGGCATCGCCTACCCCGCCGGCCTTCTCGACGCCCTCGCCGATCGCGCCGGCCTGGCGTACCGGCCGCACCCCCGCGGCCTGGAGTCGGCGCGCGGCGCCGCGGCGGCGGAGTACCGCCGCTGGGGGGTCGAGGTGGACCCGGAGCGCATCGTGCTGACCGCCTCGACCAGCGAGGCGTACGCGTTCCTGTTCAAGCTCCTCGCCGAGCCGGGCGACGCCGTGCTCGTCCCGTCCCCGTCGTACCCGCTGTTCGAGCACCTCGCCCGGGTGGAGGGCGTGGAGGCTTTGCCGTACCACCTCAACCCCGAGCTCGGCTGGCGCCCCGACCTCGACGTGATCGCCTCCGCCCCGGCAGGCGTGCGCGCCGTCGTCGTCGTGCACCCCAACAACCCGACCGGCTCGTTCGTGCACCCCGACGACGCGGCGGCGATCGAACGCCTGGCCGTCACCCGCGGCTGGGCGGTCATCGCGGACGAGGTCTTCCTCGACTACCCCCTCGCGGGCGGCGCCGGCAGCGGGCGGAGTTTCGCGGGCCGCGAGCGCGCGCTCACGTTCGCCCTCGGCGGCCTCTCCAAGAGCGTCGGCCTGCCGCAGCTCAAGCTCGCCTGGATCGTAGCCGGCGGGCCGCAGGAACTTGTCGACGCGGCGCTCGCGCGCCTCGAGTTCATCGCCGACACCTTTCTCTCGGTGGGCACGCCGGTGCAGCTCGCCCTCCCCGCTCTGCTGCGCGACGGGGCGCCGGTGCGCGCCGCGATCCTCGAGCGTTGCCGGACCAACCTCGACGAGCTGCAGCGGGCGGCCGCCGCCGTTCCCGAGGTGAGCGTGGCGCCTCCCGGCGGCGGCTGGAGCGCCGCGCTGCGGGTCCCGGCGGTGGTCGGCGAGGAGGAGCTGGCGCTCGAACTGCTCGAAGAGGACGGCGTTGCGGTCCACCCCGGCTACTTCTTCGACTTCCCCAGCGCCGGCACGCTCGTGCTCAGCCTGCTGCCGGATCCGGCCGCGTTCGCGGAGGGCGTGCGCCGCCTGCTTGCCCGGGTGCGGGCGCACCTCGGCCGCTGAGCGTCCCCGCCCGGCGGCGTGGCGCGCCCCGGCTGGTAAGCTGGGTGCCGGCGAGCGACGATGACACGGACCGTTGCACCCGACCCCGCCGGCGGCGGCGCGCCGCCGGGCGTCAGCATCCACGTGGCGCTGGTGACGCCCGAGATCGCCTGGAACACCGGCAACGCGGGGCGTACCTGCCTGGCGGCCGGCGCGCAGCTCCACCTCGTGCGCCCGCTCGGGTTCTCCCTCGACGAGCGCGAGGTGCGCCGGGCGGGCGTCGACTACTGGCCGAGAGTCGACCCGGTGGTCTGGGACGACCTGGCCGCGTTCGAAGCCGCGCTCCCTGGGCTCGGTGAGCCCTACTTCTTCTCGGCGGAGGCGCCGCGGGAGCTCTGGGACGTCTCGTTCCCGCCACAGGCGGTGTTGGTTTTCGGCCGCGAGAGCGGCGGGCTCCCGGACGACGTGCGCGCGCGCCACACCGGCCGGATGGTCTGCATCCCGATGGCGGACACGAAGATGCGCTCGCTCAACCTGTCCACCGCGGTGGCGATCGCCCTCTACGAGGTGCTGCGCCAACACCGGCGCGCGCCGTGACCGGCGCAGTCGTTTGACGGCAGCACGCTGGACGACGATCTCAAGCCCACCCTCCGCCTCGACGCGGCGCCGGAGCCGATGGGGCCGTCGCTCACGCCGGCAGGCGGAACACCGTTGGCCGCGCCAGGAACGCGTTGGCCGCGACCCGACCGGCAAGCACGCCGGCGGCGCCGGCCACGGCTCCGACCAGGTCGAACGCCTCGACCCCGAGCGCCATGACCGCGACGATCCCCGTGACCTCGATCGCGGTGGCCCAGGTGATCAGCGCGGTCCGCCGGGAATGCACGAGCAGCGCGCGTTGGAACGACAGCAGCACCTCGAGCGCCGGCATCAGGCACAGGATGCGCAACGGCGCGAGGCCGAACCGCGTCAGCTCGACCGGAAGCCCAGAAACAACGCGGAACCAGGCCGGCGCGAGCGGCGAGAACGCCACGATGGCGAGCGTGCCGGCCGTGACCGCCGCGAGGATCGCGGCGAACCTCCCGAGCGCGCCGACGTGGCGGCGGTCGTCGCCCAGCAGCGCGATGCCGACCTCCTGGTATGCGAACCCGGTGCTGCGGAAGGCGAAGACCAGGGCGGTCACCACCGGCCACACCGCCAGCGAATCCAGGGCCGCCCGGCTGTGGCCGAGCAGGAAGGTGACCATCGGGTTGACCCCGAGCGTCAGCACCGAAGTCAGGGCGAGCGGAACGTAGAAGCGCACGATGGCCAGCGTGGTCAGCGCCGGAGGGGGCAACCTGGGGGCATCGGCGCGCACGAGCGCTCGGACGGCGGCGCGGGCCATGAACCGGCTCGCGACCGCCTCGGCCGTCACGCCGGCGGAGAGGGCACCGGCCCCGACGAACGCCCCCGGTAGCGCGGTGAACAGGTACAGGCCGAGGGCGACGAGCGCCATGGCGAGGACGCGCACGACGGTGCCGTACGCCACCCGCCTGGTCAGGTGGCTTCTGATCAAGATCCCCTGGAAGAAGCGCCGGTAGCCGATCGCCGCCGGCCACGGCAGCAGGATCGCGGTTGCGACGTGGGTGAGCTGCGCGACGTCGTGGGGGAGGCCGATCAACCGCTCCGCCACGAAGCGGAACACCGGCGGCAGCAGCAGCACGAGCATCACCAGCGTAATCGCCGCGTTGAGCGCATAGGCGAAGCGGCGCAGGAGGAGGAACGAGTGCCGGTCGCCGACCAGCGCCACGGCGGCGCTCATCATCATGATGATCGGCGACTCCATGAGCATGGCGAACGAGAACGCCACCCCGAACGCCGCGAGGTTGAACTTGGCGTCGCCCATCCGGGCGATCACGGCGGCCAGAAACGACCCTTCGACCGACATCATCAGCCAGGTCGCCGCAAGCGGCGCCCAGAACCGCGCGATCTGGCGCAGCGTCAACGTCTCGCCCGTCTCCACGGCCTCCCCCGGAACGCCGCCGCTCCCCACGCCAACTTTCCGCCGCCGCAGGATACCTGGTGCGCTGGTAGGATGTTTGCCCTGGAGGTCCACCGATGCCAAGGCACGCGTTCCGATGGTTTTTCGCGACGTTCGCAGTCCAGGCGATCGCCGCGGTTTCGCTTGCCGCCCCGCCGCCGCAGATTGAACCACTGTCGTTCCTCGTCGCCGCCGATATGCGCCAGTACGCCGGGAGCAAGTACTCGGGGCCCGACTACTTCCTCGGCGCCGCCGAGGCGATGCGCGCGACCGGACCGGCGGCGTTCCTCGTGATTCCGGGCGACCTCGAGCCGCCGGAGCCGGTCGCCGAGGTCATCCGAACCGTGTTCGGCGTCGGCTTCCCGTTCTACCCCGCGGTCGGCAACCACGACACCAACCGCAAGGAGTACATCGCCTACCTGCGCGGGCTCAACACCGGCGGGACATCGCTCCCCCACGTCGTGCGCAAGGGCCCGCCCGGGGCGGTGGAGACGATGTACGCCTTCGAGTTCGGCGACGTCCACGTCGCGGTCATCAACGAGTACTACGACGGCGTCTCCGACACCGGGAGCAACGGCGACGTCGGCGCGGCGACCTACGCCTGGCTCGCCGCGGACCTGGGCGCCACCGCCAAGCCGTACGTGTTCGTGGTCGGTCACGAACCGGCCTACCCGCTGCCCGACATGACGACCGGGCGGTTGCGCCACGAGAGGACCTCGCTCAACCGGCACACGGCCGACCGCGATCGCTTCTGGAAGCTGTTGCGGGAGCGCAAGGTCACCGGGTACCTCTGCGGCCACACCCATGATGCTTCCGCCAAGAGGATCGACGGCGTCTGGCAGCTCGATTGCGGCCACGCCCGCGGGAAGGGCGATACCGGCGCGCCGAGCACGTTCCTGCGCATCACGGCCGGCGGCGGCGACTGCCGCTACGAGGTCTACCGCGCCGACGCGAACGGCCGCAACTACACCGTCCGCCTCGCCGGCTCACTGCTCGGGGAGTGATACGACTCTCCGCTCAGCGGCCGGTTTTCTCGCTTCGCCCCTCCTCGTGGCAGGCTTACGCGGGCGGCCGCAAGGGCTACCCCTACGAAGGAAGGGACACTTACGACGAACGGTGAACGAACGGCGAACTGACAGCCGGCGCCGCGACCCCGGCAGCGGTCGGGATCATTTGTAGCGGATCGCGACGGCGACGATGCGGCGGCCGTATACCGGGTAGGCGCTGCGCGACCACCACGGCCCCTGCACCACCGTCCCGACCCGCCTGAACTTGTCGTACACGAGCACCGCGGCGTTGGCGCCGAGCTTGCCCGCCTCGACGCGGAGCGCTTGTTCCATCATCGCCACGGAGGGGTGCCCCGAGGGTTCGAGGAAGACCTCGCCGAGACGGATGACGTTCCGCCGTGGCTCGTGCCTCAGGATCTCCACCGTATTGGGATCGGTGGGCGCGAACTGCGGCACACCGAGGTAACGGGTGGACGACACGCCAACCGTCGTGCACGCGACCACCGCCATCGTTGCGAGCAGCAGCGCCGTCGCGACCGTTGTCCTGCGCGTCACCTCGCCTGTCATCGTTCGGCCCTCCCGACTCATGGTACCGCCCCCACCAAGAAAGGGACGAACGCGGCCGGTGCCGGGTTGACACCGTGCCACCGGGACGACTCACGCCCGCAACGACCGGAATCGGCTCTTCGCTCCGGCACTCGGGCCTACTCGGGCGGTCCGGGCGCCACGGCGACACCCTGCCGGCGGGGATCCCCGACCCCCGTGAAGGTGTGCCCGTCCGGATCGATGAGAAGCGCGTTCGTGCCGCCGAACACCATCAGGTCGATCCAACGCGCCGGGAAACCCTGCTCGTACGACCTCCGGAACCCCTGCTTCTCGAGCGCCGCAGCTCGTTCCGGGGTGATCTCGCCGGCCAGCTCGAGGTAGCCCTTCTGGCCCTGGTCATCGAACCCCCACACCGCCCGCGGCGTTGCCACGGCCTGGCGCAGGTCATCGCCCCGGTCCGCGATGGCTGAGAGGACCACGGCCATCGAGGGCACGATCCGCTCGCTCCCGGCGCTGCCGAAGGCGAGGAACGGCTTGCCGTCCTTGAGCACGATCGTCGGCGCCAGTGTCGTCGCCGGCACCTTCCCCGGGGCGAGGAAGAACGGACTGAGCGGGTTCGTGTAGTTGAACGCGTCGAGGTTGGAGTTGTAGGCGAAGCCGAGCCCTGGGGTGGCGACGCCGCTGCCGAGCGAGGCGCCGATCGTCTGCGTCAGCGCCACGACGTTGCCGTCCCGGTCGGCCACCGAAACCTGGGTCGTGCCGATGACGAGGTACGGCGCCGCATCGGTGTCGCTGATCTCGCGGTCGCGCAGCGCCCGGTCGAAGCGGATCAGGCGCGCCCGCTCGGCACCGTGGCTCTTCTCGGCAAGCTCCCGGTCGAGCAGCGGCAGCGGCACGGTCGGGGCGATCAGGTCGTGCAACGTGATCCGCCCCGCTTCGAGCAGGAGGTGCAGCCGGTCGAGCGATTCCCCGCGCAGCAGTTCGGGCGGGAACGACTCGAGGATGTTGAGCATCTCGAGCAGGCTCCCGCCTCCCCCGGGGTACGGAAACGTGATGATGTCGAGGCCGCGGTAGCTGCCGCGCAGCGGAGGCCGCTCGATCGCCCGTACCTGCACGAGGTCGGCCTTGCGCACGTAGCCGCCGTTGCGCACCATGTCGGTCTCGATCTCGTCGGCGATGCGGCCGTGGTAGAACTCGTCGGGCCCGAGGCGAGCGATCCGTCGCAGCGTCGCGGCGAGGTCCCCCGAGCAGAAGACGTGCTCGGGCGGCCAGAGACCGGTGAACCCCTTGAGAAAGGTGTCGGCCAGGCAACCTCCCGCCTGGAGCTTGGCGGCGTACGTCTCGACGTTGGCGAGCTCGGTCGTGTTCATGCGGAAGCCGAACTCGGCGATGTCGATCGCCGGTGCCAACGCGCGGGCGAGGCTGATCGTGCCGTAGCGCTCGAGGGCGTAGGCGAGCGCCGCCAGCGCGCCGGGAACCGCAATCGACTTGTAGCCGCGC
>NCBR01000093.1 GCA_002279285.1 Acidobacteria bacterium 37-71-11 | reverse complement strand
CCAGCCCGGGACGCCGAGCTTCTCGAGGTGCGGCGCCACGACGCTCGCCGGGTAGATCACCGGGGTCACGAACAGCCAGAGCTGGACGAGGAACGGCACCACGTAGCGCACGTCCCGGTACTCGACGTTGAGCGCGGCGAGCCAGAGCCCGACCCCGGCGGCGGTGAGCAGGGCGAGCAGCACCACCAGCGGTACCGCGAGGATGGCGGCACCGGGCCAGATCTTGTAGTACGCCATCATCACGCCGAGCAAAGGGGTCGCCACGGCCAGGTCGAGCAGGCCCGAAAGGACCGCCGCGAGCGGGATCACGAGCCGGGGGAAGTACACCTTCGTGATCAAGTTGGCCGAGCCGACGACGCTGGCCGACGACTGCGCGAGCCCCTGCGCGAAGAACGTCCACACGAGCAACCCCGCGTAGGAAAAGAGCGGGTAGGGGAGCCCGTCCGAGCCGATGCCGGCCAGCCGCCCGAAGAAGAGGGTGAAGACGACGGCGGTCGCCAGCGGCTGCAGGATCGCCCAGGCGGCACCAAGCACGGTCTGCTTGTAGCGCACCTTGACGTCGCGCCACACGAGGAAATAGAGGAGCTCCCGGTACTGCCAGAGTTCCTTGAGGCGAACTGCCGCAAGACGGCGCCCCGGTTCGATGACGAGCACGGGCACCGCCTCCGCCGGCGCGCCGGCGCTCACGCGGCCCTCCGCGGCCAACATCGTCTCGATGCCCCGGGCGAGGCGACGAGTGAAGCAGACCGATCTCCGAGGTATTTCTGCATCGAGCGCAGGATAACCCGATTTGGCGCGCCCCGCCCGGGATGGACCGCGTCTGGCCCACCGGGAGTTCCGGTTGCAGTGCTGGTTCCTACGGTGAAGCCGTGCCCCCGTCTGCCTGCTTCGAGAGTCGCTCGGCCATGATGACCCGGTAGCGGAGGCCGGCCAGACGAGCGCGCTCCATCTGTGGGCCGAGGTCAGGGGCGTCCATCGCGAGCCAGATGAAGCCGTCGTGGCGTCGTCGCGCCGGGGCGCCCGGATCTCCCCGCGACCGATGACCTGTTTGAAGAGCGCGGCGCTGTCCGCCCCAGGACCGGGAGGTCGTTCGCCAGCGCAACGACCGGCGTCACCACCGGGATCTTCTTGCTGCAGGTCGCAAGCACGGCGCACGCCGCCGGGTCGGTGAGCCTTGCGGCGGATCATCGGCGCTCGGGCGCAGGCGGCGGCCGTCCCTAGCGGTCTCTCGCTCGTGTCTGACTTGGTTCAAGGGAGACCGAGGCGCCGGCGAACGACGAGCAGAAGGGTCTCCCTGAGGGTACGCGAGACGTCCATCTTGCTCGCGCCCCGCTTGCGGTCGTAGCGCAACAAGAGCGGTACCTCCGTCATGATGACCTCGGGGCTTCGCGCACGCAGCTTGAGCAGGATGTCAACCATGACACTGAAGCCGCGTTCGCTGATGAAGTTCGGGTTCTCCCTCAGCACCTCCTGAAGGAGCGTTGCGCGGTACGCACGATATCCGCAGGTGTAATCGCGCACGTTGTGGATGGGGAACATGAGTCTGAACGTCCAGGAACCCAGTCGGCTCAAGAGGCGGCGGGCCAGCGAAAGCCCGATGACTCGCGCGCCGCGCCGGTATCGCGAGGCGATGACGACATCGTAGCCCTCTCGAACCGCTCTCACCATGGCAGGAGCCAAGCCCGGAGTGTGGCTGTTGTCGGCGTCCATGGTCAGCACGATGTCGCGACTACCTGCACGGCCGGCGCAGTAGGTCAGGCCCGTCTTGATCGCCTCCGCCAAGCCGCGGTTCTCCTGGTGACGGATCAGGGTCACCTTCGCGTGAGGGAACTCGCCAACCTCGCCACTCGCTGCAAAATCGCCGACGATGGCCGCTGTCAGGTCGGTCGAACCGTCGTCGACGACCACGACTTCGACGTCCGAAGCGGGTATGGACTCCGCGGAGGAGAGACAGATTTCTCGCAGGAGGGAGCTGATGTTCGGCTCCTCGTTGCACGCGGGGAGCGCGATGTAGATCATGGCCCGGCCCCCGCGCAGGGTTCGGTTTCTCGCCGTGTCATCCGTTGCGTCCGATCAGCATGATCGCTGGGGAGAGACGATACAGGAAACGCGAACCGAAGAAGAGGTACATGCGCCAGGGAAGGAGGTATCGCCAGAGCCCGACCGACCGGACGACGTCAAGCCCGTGATCCTCGAGCCTCTTCCGCCAGAAGCTCCTTCCTCGTCGCCAAACGTGCGTGGGGTCGTGATCGAGGTGTCGCACCACTTGTCCGATGAGGCCGTCGAAGACAGGAACGGTGATGGCCAACACGCCTGACGGCGCCATCACGCCCCGGAGCGCGGTCAGGGCTTCGTCGAGAGGCGTGACGTGCTCCAACGTGTCGAAGCACGTGACGACGTCGAATTTCCGGTCCATGCCGAGCTCGAGCACGCTCGCGTGGCTGATGCGAACCCCGGGGAGGCGGGTGCGCGCGACCTCGACCGCGTCAAGCGAGACGTCGACGCCGGCAGCCTCGTACCGCTGGCAAGCGACGGCGAGGAAGCTCCCGAAGGCACACCCAACGTCCAAGAGTCGACCGCTCGGTTTCACGGCAACGATCTGCGAGAGGTAGAAGGCCGCCTTTCTCGCAGGGTTGTGGAGGTCGTAGTCGCCGTGGTAGGCGTTGCGAAAGTACCCGTGGTCGAACGTGTCCGAGCTCATGGGCGTGTGACCCGGGACGGCTGCATGAATCAGCTACCTCCTCACTCTACCACGGCGTCAGGAGACGGACGTGACACCCTCGTCGCTGCCATGCGGAGACGACCTCACGCACCGACCCCGTTGCGGGCGCTTCCGCGAACCCCCCATCCTCGTGGACGACGACGGTGAACGGCCCGGGAGGCGGCGAGTCGAGGGATGCATAGCGGTACATCGGGCCGCCCCGTGGGTAGAGCACCCACGACCACAGCGCGGCGGTGTCGATGAGGCCGTAGGGATCTTCATGCCGGACGAAGTAGGCCTTGGGCAATCCAAGAGGCGTCTGAGACAGGCGGCGGAGTGGAGTGTCGTGCTCGCAGTTCGCGCATACCACGACCCCGGCCGACGGCATGAAGGGTGCGAAGCGAGCCGCTTCGGCGAGCAGCCCGCGGTGCAGCCCGTCGAGTCGCCACCAATCGGCGATCTCGTTACGGACCCAGAACAGTCCCGCCACAAGGTACACGGCGGCGAGGGCGCCGGTCGCTAGACGGGCGAGCGTCGCGCCCCGGCCGCCGAGGTTCCCTGCCAATCCGGTGGCAACCCCAACGACAACCATCAGGAAGCCGGCAAACGGCGCGGTCGTGTAGCGGGTGGGAACGAAGGGCACGGGAACCAGGGGCAGGAGCGGGAGCAAGAAGAAGCCAAACCCCAGCAGGACGAGGCGTGATCTCCGTCGGAACCCAATCCAGGCGAAAGCGACGAGGGTGGTCAGCCCCAGCAGTTCGGGCGCGCCGAAGCCGATCTGCATTGGACGAAGCGTGGTCAGATCGAGGAAGCTGGCCCAGATATGAGGGATTTTGGCCGCTCCCGCGATACCCACCGAGTAATAGCTCGCCACCTTGAACGGCGGATGCGAGAAGTACGCGGCGACGTAGGCGAATACGGGGATGAGAGTCCACGCGACGCGCCTGACGGCGGTACCCAGGCTCGTTCCTCTCAAACCGACCTCGAAGACAAGGGCGAGGCCCGGTAGCACCACCCACGACTCGAGGAGGCCGACCGTGAAGGCCGCCAAGGCGATCGCGCCAGCGGCACGGCCGCGCCGCCAGCTCTTTCCCGGCCCGGGCCACAGCAACGCGAGGCCGAGCCAGCACGCCAGCATCAAGAGGTAGATCGACGAGACGACGCTGAAGACGGGCTCTGTGCAAAACGGTGAGCACGCCCACAGTACCGCGACACACGCGCGGAGCAGGGGGCCGCACCCGAGCCGCTGGAGTAGCGCAGCGAGGAGAACGCTGCACAGAAGGAAGAGCGCCAGCCCAACGGCGTGATAACCAAGCGGCGAGGCCCCGAAGGCAAGGTTCTCGAGGACGAGCACCCACGTGAAGGCCGGCCGGAACCCCCCGAACGGGGCAATCAACAGGGCGGGTTGCCGGAGGGCGGCGGCGGCATGCTGCCACCACTGGAAGTCATCGCTCACGAACCCAAACCTGAGTACCGGCGCATAGACGATGGCGACTACCCCTACGGCGACAGCGAGAGGGACATGCTGCAGGAGCCCACGGCTTGGAGCGGCCGGTTTGTGGAGGCTCGCCGCGTAGGGTTCCGGGCTCATCCCGTCACGCGGCGCGTCGTAAGGCTCGCTGGACTGTCTTTGCGGTGAACTGCCAGAGCGGGAGGTCGATCACCGCTCCACCCGGTAGTTTGGAGCTTCCTTGGTGATCACGACGTCGTGGGCGTGCGACTCCCTCAGGCCGGCGGAGGTGATGCGCGAGAAGCGCGCCTTGGCCTGGAGGTCCGGCACGGTCGGGCAGCCCGCCAGCCCCATCCCGGCGCGCAGGCCGCCGACGAGCTGGGTGAGCTGCGCCGCGAGGGGGCCCTTGTACGGGACCATCCCCTCGATCCCCTCGGGCACGAGCTTGGCGGCTTCCTCGTCGTTCTGGAAGTAGCGGTCGCGCGCCCCTTCGCCGGCCTTCATCGCGCCCAGCGACCCCATCCCGCGGTACGCCTTGAACGTCCGCCCCTGGTAGAGGATCTGTTCGCCGGGCGACTCGTCCACCCCCGCGAACAGCGAGCCGATCATCACGGTGTCGGCGCCGGCGGCCAGTGCCTTGGTGATGTCGCCCGAGTACTTGATGCCGCCGTCGGCGATAAGGGGGACGCCGGCCTCGCGGCAGGCGCGGGCGCATTCGATGATCGCGGTGATCTGCGGGACCCCGGCGCCGGTGACGACGCGCGTGGTGCAGATCGAGCCCGGGCCGACGCCGACCTTGACCGCGTCCACCCCGAGCGCGATGAGGTCGCGGGCGCCCTCGTAGGTCGCCACGTTGCCGGCGACGAGGGGCACCTCGGGGTACAGCTCCTTGATCCGCGCCGCGGCCGCCATCACCCGCTCCGCGTGGCCGTGCGAGGAGTCGAGGCAGAGGACGTCAACCTTGGCCGCAACGAGCGCGGCGCAGCGCTCGGCCAGATCCCCCCCGGCCCCGAGCGCCGCGGCCACGCGCAGGCGGCCGAGGTCGTCCTTGCAGGCGTTGGGGTATTCCTGCGCTTTCTTGATGTCCTTGACCGTGATGAGGCCCTTCAGCGCCCCCTCGTTGTCCACCACGAGCAGCTTCTCGATGCGGTGCCGGTGCAACAGCGCCTTGGCGGCTTCCAGCGTGGTGCCGACCGGCGCCGTCACGAGGTTGTCCTTGGTCATGAAGTCGGCGATCGGGCGGTCGGTCTCGGTGCAGAAGCGCAGGTCGCGGTTGGTGAGGATCCCCTTGAGCTGGCCGTGCTCGTTGACCACCGGCAGCCCCGAGATGCGATAGCGCGCCATCAGCTCCAGCGCTTCGCGCACCAGGCGTTCGGGGTGAATGGTGACCGGGTCTACGATCATCCCGGATTCCGACCGCTTGACCATGTCCACCTCTTCGGCTTGGCGGCCGATCGCCATGTTGCGGTGGATGACGCCGATGCCGCCGTGCTGCGCCATCGCGATCGCCATCGGCGCCTCGGTGACGGTGTCCATCGCCGCCGAGACGACCGGGATGTTGAGGCGGATCGTGCGGGCGAGGCGCGACGAGACCTCGACCTCGGCCGGGTGCACGCCGGAGCGGCCGGGCAGGAGCAGAACGTCGTCGAAGGTCAACGCCAGCGGGATCTCGTGGTCAGCCATGGCGGATTGTACCTCGCGGCGCAAGGCCCTGGGCGTGGCGCCCGAACCCGGGCCGGTCCAGCCACCGTCCGGGGCCGGTTCAGCAGGCGAGCGCCGGAGCGGATTCGAGGTAGTGCGCGATGTAGCTGGCGTAGAGGCGGTAGAGCCCGACCTTTTCGGGGACGAGGCGGTGGAAGTCGAGCTCGACCTGGGCAGCCCGGCGGACGATCTCCGCCTGCGCGTCGCCGGGGCGGAAGCCGCGGAAGCGGTCCGCGTACGGGCGAAGCGCGTCGATGACGCGCCGCATCGCCTCGTCGAACGCCGTCGGGGAAACGGCTGCGCCGGGTTCGAACTGCAGGATCGCGCGGCTGGCCACGTTGACGGGCAGGATCTTCACCAGATCGAGGCAACGCTGCCGGGCCAGCGCCGCGAGCCCCTTGCGGTCGATGTCGAGGTGGTCGGCGACGCGCACCGGTTTGCCGTAGGAGAGGTACGTGTCCCCGATATTGCGGATCATCGAGAGCGAGTCCAGCACGTGCAGGGTGCGAGGCTTGCCGCTCCCATCGCCGACCATCTCCTCGGCCTCGCGCACCCTGGTGTAGTCCACGTTGAACGGCACGACGTAGACCTCGCGGGGCGCAAGGCCGGGGTTGCTCGCGAGGATGAGGTCCCGGTTGCGAGCGTACTCGAGCGCGGCGTCGAAGGCCGTGGGGAAGAAGTCACCGTAGCGCGCGTGCTCGGGGATGTTCTTGCGGGTCCCCTCGGGGAAGACCATCACGTCGAGGCCGTGCGCGAGGAACGACAGCACGTCGTCCCGCAGCTTGCGCGCCGACTCGAGCATCTCCTTGCGGTTCGCCGGCCGCCGCACCAGGAACGCCCCGATCTTCCAGCTCAGGTCCTGGAAGAAGCGTCCCTTGACGAGGTTGTCGCCCATCCCGACGTACGGCACCGGCAAGCCGGCGAGGTGCAGCGGCGGCAGCACCCCGCTCGTCTCCCACAGGCTCTTGTGCAACCCGCAGTAGAGGAACACGGCGCCGCCCCGGCGCTTGAGCGCCGCCACGTCCTCGTCCATCTCGACGTGGGGGCGCACCAGGAACCGGTGCCCGAGCATGGCGATTGTCTTGGCGGTCCAGTAGTAGACGTTGCGCCGGTCGGAGACGTCGAGAGCGGCGACGGGGTAGGGAGCACCCATGCGACCGAGCATACACCCAAGCCCCGCCGGCGGGCGCCGCCGATAGCGGACCACAATTCTGGCGGGGGGTCCCGCGGCCGCTCCACCACCCGCCCGGCCGCTCTAGACCCCCCGCGCCCCCCGGCGAGCCGCGGCGGAGCCGCGTCTCGCCTGGCGTTGCGCTCGGCCCCCTCGCATCTCATATGTGGCCTCCGGCCACACTCCGGTCCGACCGCCTTGCCCTCCTAGCTAGGGGCCAGGTATCACACTTTGTTCGCGGTTCAGCAGCGCGGGCCCGCCGGCCGAGCGATATGGCTACCCAATTGTCAGGCCGCCGGCACCAAAGTGTGATAGCTGGCCCCTACCACTCTCGGCGGCGCGGCTACACGCCGCAAGCTGTGAGGCCCTGCGGTCGGCGTCGTTGGTTCTAATGTGGGGCGCGCCCGCCGGGCGCGCTTCTTCGTCTTCGAGGGTGGTGCTGGAGGCTGCGCGGCCTGGGGCCGGCGCGGCCGGATCGGACCACCGACCACGGACTACGCCTCTTCTGTACCCTGTCGTTGTCGCGGGTGCCGTTTCGGCCGATTCCGGCGGCTGGGGTGCGGACAGGAGCGACGGCGGTCTCCCGTGGGGACGGGGCTGCGTGACGGCGGCGGGGGCTGAGGGCGCCATGCCGGAACCGCGGGCCTCCCGGAGGTGGCACGTTGTTTGCTTAGCACTGGGCAAGCAACACGCTCCTTCGGCGACCGCAAGGTCGATGAAGGGCACGAGAGGAGGCCGGCGGTCATGCACCCACTTTGCAAGCCACTCAACCTGGCCTACCAAACATTCCTCTCACATACTTCCATCCTTGATGTCCAAACGTAGCGCTTGACCGCCTACCTTTCACACCTCAGCCACCGGCAGCCGCCGGTGGTTTGTGGTGTCTCTTGCGGAGGACGGCGGGGCGCCGCCGGCGCGGGCCGGGCTCCTGCTTACGAGGGGGCGGTGCCGTCGCCAGCGCCGTGGCACTTCTTGTACTTCTTGCCGGAGCCGCACGGGCATGGGTCGTTCCGCCCCACCTTGGGCGTGGAGCGGCGCACGGTCGTGGGCGTCGTGGAACCCGGCGAGTGCTGCGCTTCCTTGCGTTCGCCCGCCAGACCCGAGGCCTCGGCCTTCTGCTCGCGGTGGGCGACCTGGCGATGCCGGTGCTCGGGCGCCTGCTGCACCAGCTCGACGCGGTAGAGGTACTGCACGACCTGGTCCTCGACGCGCTCCATCATCTCCTGGAAGAGGTCGAACGACTCGCGCTTGTACTCGACGAGCGGGTCGCGCTGGCCGTACGCGCGCATCCCGATCCCCTCCTTGAGGTGATCGAGGGCGAGCAGGTGGTCCTTCCACTGCGCGTCGAGCACCGAGAGGATCAGGTAGCGCTCGAGCTGGCGGAACTGGTCGGCGCCGAGCGTGCGCTCGCGCTCCTCGAAGCGCTGCTCGACCGCGGCCGTGAGCCTCTCCAGGAGCTGCGGCCGGTTGATCGTTTCCCAGGACACGTCGGCCTGGGCCGTGGTCATCCCGAAGAGGTCTTTGAACTCGCGTTCGAGCGCCTCCTGGTCCCACTCGTCCGGGTGCTTGTCCTCCGGGCAGTACGAATCGACGAGGGAGACGACGATCGCGCGGGCGCCGCGCAGCACCCAGTCGCGGTTCTCCTTCCCCTCGAGCACGTCGCGGCGCAGGTGGTACACCGCCTCGCGCTGCTTGTTCATCACGTCGTCGTACTCGAGCAGGTGCTTCCTCATCTCGAAGTTGCGGCCCTCGACCTGCTTCTGGGCCCGCTCGATCGACTTGGAGACCATCCTCGACTCGATCGGGACGCCCTCCTCCATGCCGAGGTGCTTCATCCACTCGCGGAGGCGGTCGGAGGCGAAGATGCGCATCAGGTCGTCCTCGAGCGAGAGGATGAAGCGCGACG
>NCBR01000283.1 GCA_002279285.1 Acidobacteria bacterium 37-71-11 | reverse complement strand
GCGCTGGTGACGATGCCGGCGCTCTCCGAGCCGGAGCTCGTCGAGTTCCCGGGCGTGGGCACGCTCGAGGCGTTCAACACCGACGGCCTGCGCTCGCTGATCGCGACGGTCAAGGCGCCGTTCATGGTCGAGAAGACGATGCGCTACCCCGGCCACATCGAGAAGATCCGGGTCCTGCGCGAGAGCGGCTTCTTCCGGGCGGAGCCGGTGATGCTCGGCGGCGTCCCGGTGCGGCCGCTCGACCTCGCCTCGCGGCTCCTCTTCCCTCTCTGGCAGTTCGGCCCGGGGGAGGAGGACCTCACGGCGATGCGGGTGGTCGTCGAAGGCACGAGCGCGGGACGCCGGGTGCGTCGCACGTTCGAAATGCTGGATCGTTACGACCGCGTCACGAAGACCAGCTCGATGGCGCGCACCACCGGGTACACCTGCGCCGCCGGCGTCCGCCTCGTGGCGCGCGGGCTGTGGGGGCGCAAGGGGGTCTCGCCCCCCGAGTTCCTCGGCCGCGAGCGCGCCTGCTACGAGTTCGTGATGGCGGATCTCGCCGTGCGCGGCGTCGCGTTCCGGGAGACCGTCGAGCCGCTGGCCTGAGCGCACGCCGGCGGGCGATATAATCAATAGGGTCCCTTTGGCACCGCGTCCGGCCGCGGAGGTTTGGTGCCGGGGGAGGAGGGCGCGTGGACTGCCCGGTGTGCCGTGAGCCGCTCGTCGTCGCCGAGCGCGAGGGGATCGAGCTCGACGTCTGCCTGTGGTGCCACGGGCTGTGGTTCGACGCCGGCGAGCTCGCCCTGCTGGCGGAGAAGCTCGGGCGCACGCTCGCCGTGCCGGAAGGCGCCTCGCTCGAGGTCGCAGCGACTTCGGAGAAGCCGCGGCTGTGCCCGCGCTGCGACAAGGCGATGGAGAAGGTGTGGCTGGGCGGCGCGCCGAAGGTGCTGCTCGACCGCTGCCCGAGTCACGGCCTGTGGTTCGACCACGGGGAGATGGGGTCGCTGGTCGGCCAGCTGGCGGTCGCGCCGGGCTCGCACCCGGAGGCGGTGATGAGGTTCATGGGCGAGACGATCGGCGCCTCCGGCACGGCGCCTCCGCCCGACGACGCGGGGAGCCCCGCAGGGGAGGTCAAGCGATGATCTTCGGAATCCTGTTCCTGATCGTAATCGTGGTGGCGGTGCTGTGGGTGATGGGCATGTACAACGGCCTGGTCGGCGCCCGCAACGAGGTGAAGAACTCGTGGAGCCAGATCGACGTGCAGCTCAAGCGGCGGCACGACCTGATCCCCAACCTCGTCGAGACCGTCAAGGGCTACATGGTGCACGAGCGCGGGACGCTCGAGGCGGTGACGCAGGCGCGCCAGCAGGCGGTCAACGTGACCGGCGGCGTGGAAGACCGCGCCAAGGCGGAGAACGCGCTCTCGCAGACGTTGCGCTCGCTGTTCGCGGTGGCCGAGGCGTATCCCGACCTGAAGGCCAACCAGAACTTCCTCGCGCTCCAGGAGGAGTTGACCTCGACCGAGAACAAGATCTCGTTCGCCCGCCAGTACTACAACGACGCCGTGCTGCGCCTCAACAACCGCATCCAGATGTTCCCGTCGAGCGTCATCGCGGGCATGTTCAACTTCTCGCAGGAGAAGTTCTTCGAGGTGGAGGCGCCGGAGGACCGGCAGGTGCCGCAGGTGAAGTTCTAGGACGGAGCGCCCGCCATGTGGGAGCTCGTCCGCGCGAACCAGCGCCGCGCCGCCACCCTGGTGGTCGCGATGGCGGCGCTGCTGTTCCTACTGGGCTACGGGCTCGGCGAGGCGCTGGCGCCGGGCGGGGGCGCCGTCGGGCTCGTCGTCGCCTTCCTGGTGTGGGGCGTGCTGTCGCTCGTGAGCTACTTCCAGGGCGACGCGATCTTCCTGTCCCTGGCCGGCGCCCGCCGCATCGCCAAGGCGGACAACCCGCAGCTGTACAACGTCGTCGAGGAGATGACGATCGCGGCCGGGCTGCCGAAGATGCCGGACATCTACGTCATGGACCAGGCGGCGCCCAACGCGTTCGCCACCGGGCGGGACGCCCAGCACGCCGCCGTGGCCGTCACCGCAGGGCTTCTGGAAACGCTCGACCGCAACGAGCTGCAGGGCGTCATCGCCCACGAGCTCGGGCACGTCAAGAACCGGGACGTGCTGTACATGATGATGGTCGGGATCATGATGGGGGCGATCGTGCTGCTCGCCGACGTCGGGGGCCGCGTGTTCCTGTTCGGCGGCGGGCGGCGGCGGACGTCGTCGCGTTCCGATGGGCAGGGGCAGCTCATCATCGTGATCGCGGCGGTCGTCCTCATGATCCTCGCCCCGATCGTCGCGCAGCTCATCTACCTCGCGCTCTCGCGCCGTCGCGAGTACCTGGCCGACGCCTCGTCGGCGCTGTACACGCGCTACCCCGAGGGTCTGGCGAGCGCGCTCGAGAAGATCGCCCACGCCACGACGCCGCTCACCACCGCCACGCGAGCCACCGCCCCGATGTACATCGTCAACCCGCTGGGGGCGAGCGCGCGCGGGCTTGCCGACCTGACGAGCACGCACCCGCCGACCTCGGAGCGCATCCGCATCCTGCGCTCGATGGGCGGCGGCGCCGGCCTCGTCCACTACAACGAGGCGTTTCAGAAGGTGACCGGCAAGGGGGGCGGGGTCGTGCCCCGCTCGGCGCTCGCAGGCGAGGCTCAGGCGCCTGCGGCCGCACCGGCGGCGGTGACGCCGGCGCCAATCCCCGTCGCCGGCGGCCGCCTCGATCGGGTCCGCCAGACGACAGACATGTTGTGGCGGCTCAATCAGTTCGTCTTCATCCCCTGCGCCTGCGGCACGACGCTCAAGGTGCCGCCCGCGTACGTCGGGCGCGAGATCGCGTGCCCCCACTGTGGGGCCCTCCACAAGGTGCAGCCCAGCGCGGCCGGAGCCCCCGCCGGCTCGCCGCCGGCACCCGTGGCCAAACCGTAGCCCTCTCCACGGCAGACGTCTGCTCTCGCCCGAGGGGCGGGTTGTCTTCTTCCACTGCGTGGAGTCTTTCTTGCCGGTCCCGCGGGTGGCCGGATGCGGGCCCGGGCGCCCCCGCGCCCGAGCCCGCA
>NCBR01000282.1 GCA_002279285.1 Acidobacteria bacterium 37-71-11 | reverse complement strand
TGAAGCGGCGTTCGGGCCTTGCTCGCCCCCGCTCGCTGCGGCCCGAAGCTCCTCCGGCCGCGACCCAGCAGCGCGCCTCGCCGCCGGGTCCCTCGCTGTCCCCTTCGCTGCGCAGCGAAGGAAACAGCGAGGGGCCCCGCCGCGGGACGCCCTACTCGGTCGCACGCGCAGGCGGGTCGGAGGGCGGCGCTCGATGCGCCGCCCGAGCGACACGGCCGCAGCCCGCGGGGCAAAAGAGAAGGCCTCACGCAGTGAAGAAGAGAATCAAGGCCACCCGCGGGACCGGCAAGCAAGAAGGCATGCACGCGGTGAAAGGCCATCTCGTGCCCGGTGTCGTGTCGCTACCGACGCGGGGGCAACGTGTTCAGCAGCCCCGCGGTGCGTAGGGTGTCGAGGTCGGGGTCAAGCGCGAGGTCGAGACGATCGGCGCCGTACTGGTCGCGCGCCCGCAGCAACCACTCGTACGCCTGCCCCGAGTCCCCCAGAACGCTCCAGCCGGCGGCGATGTTGTAGGCCAGCGTCCCGACTGCCGGGACCTTCCCCTCCCGCCACAACGCGGCGGCGCGCTCGAGAGCGGCGCGGGCCGTCGCCGGGTCGCCGGACCCGGCCCGAGCGCGGGCGAGCGCCAGGAACACCGCCGGGTCGGCCGCATTGGCGCCGGCCAGCTGCTCGAGGGCCGCGCCCGCCTCGGCGAAGCGGCCGAGGCCGGCGAGGGCATCGCCGCGCGCGACCGCCAGGTCGTGGTCGCCGGGGTTGTCGCGCAGTCCCTTCTCGGCCTCGTCGAGCGCCGCCTGCGACTGCCGGCGCCGCTCCTCGTCCCAGCGCAGCAGCGAGGCCCAGTACTGGGCCACCTGATGCACGACGAGGGGACTCGTGCTCGTGAAGTCGAGGTGCTTGCGAATCGCCCGCGCGAGCGCCGCGCGCGCCTGCGGCTCGCGGCCGAGCTGGTGCAGGGCGAACGCCGCGAACAGCGGGTACTTGAAGCGCGTCGGGAAGCGCTCCTCGCCCGCCGAGGTGGTGCGCAGCACGTCGTCCAGCCGGCCTGCCAGCAGCTGCGAGAACGCCAGCTCCTCCCGCGTCGGGCTCCAGTCGGGCCGCCACCCGGAGCGCAGCAGCGTCTCGAACAGCGGGATCGCCTCAGCTGGACGGTCCTGGAAGCGGTACGCCTGCGCGGCGCGGTACGTCAGCTCGCCGCTCCCTGGGAAGAAGGCGCGCGCCCGCTCGAACGCCTCGATCCGGCGCTGGCTGTCCTCGGAGAGCACTGCCGCAACCTCCTCGAGGACCACCGCCTCCCCCTCATCCGGGTGGGGCACGAGCGTGCGGGCCGCCGCCAGCTCCCCCTCCCACTCGCCGAAGTGGCCGGTGGCCTTCGCGTTGAGCGCCAGATAGAGGTGGGCCGGCCAGAAGTCGGGGTCGGCGGCAAGGGCCCGCTGAAACGCCTGCTTCGCCTCCGCAAGGCGAGTTCTGGCGTTGAGCTGCACGCCGTCGCGAAACGCCGCCGCCGCATCGAGGACCCGCGTCCTGCGCGCAAGGAACGCGTGCAGCGGATCAGATCGCGCCAGCTCGCGGCATACCTCCTCGAACTCGAGCGCCGCCGCGACGGCACCCGCCGCCGTCCCCCCGTCCCCGCCGCCTGCCGGCAGCTCCAGCACTGCGATCACGGCACCGGATGTGTTGTCGACCAGGGTGACGTGCAGCTTCGCGCCTCCCGCACCTCCGACCGCGACGGGGTGAACGCGAACGTCACTCTTGCCGCCGGCAACCAGCTCGAGCGTCTTGCGCCCCGCCACGGCGCGCACGAACCCGTCGTCGGCGACGGCCGCGAGCCCGGCGGGAGGCGGCGGCGTACCCGCCCGGACCGGGTCGAGCGCGACCCGCAATCGCGCGCCAGCCAGAGGCGCGGGGCGCGCCGGCGCGTGCGGGTGCGACGCCAGCCAGACGATCCCTACCGCGGCCGCCACGCCCACGGCGGCGGCGGCGAGCCAACGGCGGGCGCGGCGCGCCGGCGCTGCCGTGCCCGCCGTCAGGACATCGAGGGCCTCGGCCACCTGATCCAGCGTGGGCCTCCTCGCCCGGTCACATGCGAGGCACGACACGAGGAGCTCCCGCACCTCCCGCGGCGTCTCGGTTGGAAGGCGCTCCAGGTCGGCCCTGCCGTCGAGCACCTTGCCCATGATCTCCGGCACCGTGGGGCCGACAAACGCCCGCGCGCCCGTGAGCATCTCCGCCAGGCAGCAGCCGAAGCCCCAGGCGTCGCAGCTCTCGTCGCACTCCTCGCCGCGCACCTGCTCCGGCGACATGTACGCCGCCGTGCCGACCACGCTGCCCGGTTCGCCGTGCCGGGCGGTGAGGTCCACGTCCTCCGGCGGCCTGCGGCCGGGACGAAAGCGCGCGAGGCCGAAGTCGAGCACCTTGGCCTCGCCCCCGGGGGAGAGCATCACGTTTCCAGGCTTGAGGTCGCGGTGGATCACGCCGCGCGCGTGCGCGGCCGCGAGCCCGCGGGCGATCTGGCCCGCCAGGCGCAACGCGTCCGGCACCGGCAACGCTCCGCCACGCAACCGGCGCGCGAGCGACTCGCCTTCGACCAACTCCATCACAAGGAAACGCACGGGCACTTTCGGGACGTCGAACGCCGCTGCGCCGGCCCCGGAGTCCGGCACCGCCTCCCCCAGCTCGTAAATCTGCGCGACGTTCGGGTGGTTGAGGGCCGCGAGCGCCCGCGCCTCGCGCTCGAAGCGCGCCACCCGGTCGGGCTCGCGCGCCAACTCCTCTGGGAGCACCTTGATCGCCACGTCGCGCCCGAGGCGCAGGTCGCGGGCCCGCCACACTTCGCCCATCCCGCCCCGGCCCAGGACCGAGACCAGCTCGAAGCGCGAGAGCAGCAGTCCGGGCTGCAGCATGGTCACCGTTGATGATAGTGCGCCCGCGCACTGGACAGAAGAGACGCGGGGGTCACTGGTGTCTCTTCCACTCCGTGGAGGCTGTCTTGCTTGCCGGTCCCGCGGGTGGCCGGATGCGGGCCCGGGCGCCACCGCGCCCGAGCCCGCATGCTCCTGTGCCCGCGACCGGACAGGGCGATCCGCGCCGGGGCCCCTC
>NCBR01000092.1 GCA_002279285.1 Acidobacteria bacterium 37-71-11 | reverse complement strand
GAAGGACGAAAGCCTTGGTGACGGAGAGGAAGTACAGCAGGGCTGCAGCGGAGTGAGGGGGTGGGTGGCCAGGACCGCCCAGCGGGCGGAGGCCGATGGCGCCGGAGCGTGCGGGTCCCGAGCGGCCAGAGCGGGGGGTGGAAACGCTGACCCCGCCGGCGCAACGCGGCGGCGGGGGACAGCGAGGCTCCGCCCACCGATCTGGCCAGCTCGGTCGCACGCGCAGGCGGGTCGGAGGGCGGCGCTCGATGCGCCGCCCGAGCGACATCGGCCGCAGCCCGCGGGGCAAAACAAAACAGGCCTCACGCAGTGAAAGGGACGATCAAGGCCGCATCGCGGACAGGCGTGCCCGGGGCTGGTGGGAAGGCAGCGATATGGTTGCTATAGCAAGAATCCTGTGCTATACGCTCCGGTGCGGAAGCCGAGGGTTGGCGCTCCGCGAATCGGGGGACCCACGAAATGAGCCTTACCAGCGCGCGTGATGGCGGGCTTCAACATATCGAATCGGGCGGGGGCGCGCCGGGGGCTCCCGGCGCGGGCGCAGGGCGCGACCGGCGGCGTTGGGTGGTGGCGGCCGGCGTTTTCGCCGTCCTGGCCTTCCTCGTCCTGTCCCATTCGTTGCTCGGGCAGTCGAACGGCGCCCGGGTCGGAAAGCGGACCGCCGCGCGCGCGGTGCCGGTCGTCGGCGCGGCCGCCACGGTCGGGGACCTCGGGGTGTACCAGAACGGGCTGGGCACCGTGACGCCGGTCAACACGGTCACCGTGCGCAGCCGGGTCGACGGCGAGCTGGTCAGCGTCGCGTACCGCGAGGGACAGCTCGTCCGCAAGGGTGACCTGCTCGCGCAGATCGACCCCAGGCCGTTCGAGGTCCAGCTCCACCAGGCGGAGGGACAGCTCGCCAAGGACGAGGCCGCACTGAAGAACGCCAGGGTCGATCTCGACCGCTACCGGGTCCTGATCAAGGACAACTCCATTTCGGGCCAGCAACTCGACACCCAGGCGGCGACCGTGGATCAGACCGAGGCGGCGATCAAGAGCGATCGGGCACAGGTCGAGAGCGCGAAGCTGAACCTGATCTACAGCCGGATCACGGCGCCGGCCTCCGGAGTCGTCGGCCTCCGGCTGGTGGACCCGGGGAACATCGTCCACGCCACCGACCAGAACGGCCTGCTGGTGATCACGCAGCAGCAGCCGATCACGGTGATCTTCACGATCGCCGCCGACCACCTCCAGTCGGTGCTGCAGCAGAAAAAGAGCGGACACGTACTCCCCGTCGAGGCGTGGGACCGCGATCTCAAGCGCAAGCTCGCGACCGGCACCCTTCTGGCGATCGACAACCAAATCGATCCGTCGACCGGAACGGTCCGGATGCGGGCGCAGTTCCCCAACCAGGACTCGGCGCTCTACCCGAACCAGTTCGTCAACGTGCGCCTCCTGGTCGACACGTTGCACCGGACAGTCCTCATTCCGACCGCGGCGATTCAGCGCAGCCCGCAGTCGACGTACGTCTATGTGGTCAAGCCCGACTCCACGGTCGAGATGCGCACGGTCGACGTGCAGCTGACCGAAGGCGACACGACCTCCGTGCAGAGAGGCATCTCCTCCGGAGAAGTCGTGGTCGTCGACGGTGCGGACAAACTCCAGCCCGGAACGCTCGTCGCCCTGGCAAAGCCGAACGGCGCCCGGCAGCAGAACTCATGAACCCCTCGCGCCCGTTCATCCTGCGGCCGATCGCCACGTCGCTGTTGATGGCGGCGATCCTGATCGCCGGCGCCATCGGGTTCAAGCTGCTCCCGGTTTCGGCGCTGCCCCAGGTCGACTACCCGACGATCCAGATCGTGACGTTCTACCCGGGCGCGAGCCCCGACGTGATGGCGTCGGCGGTCACCGCTCCGCTCGAGCGTCAGTTCGGGCAGATGCCGGGGCTCAACCAGATGACTTCGAGCAGCTCGGCGGGGAGCTCGTTGATCACGCTGCAGTTCGTGCTGGACCTCAACATCGACGTGGCCGAGCAGGAGGTGCAGGCGGCGATCAACGCGGCGGGGACCTACCTCCCGCGCGACCTGCCGAACCCGCCGATCTACAGCAAGATCAACCCCGCCGATGCGCCGGTCCTGACGCTCGCGCTCACATCGGACACGCTGCCGCTGCCCAAGGTCGAGGACTTCGCCGACACGAGGTTCGCGCAGAAGATCGCGCAGCTCCCGGGCGTCGGCCTGGTGAGCATCAGTGGCGGCCAGAAGCCGGCGGTGCGCGTGCAGGTGAACCCGACCACGCTCTCCTCGTACGGGCTGACGATGGAGGACATCCGCACGGCGATCGCGCAGACGAACGTCAACCAGGCGAAGGGCGCCTTCGACGGGAAGAGCCAGTCGTACTCGATCTGGGCCAACGACCAGCTGCTGTCCTCCGCCCAGTACCGTCCGCTGATCGTCGCCTATCGCAACGGCGCGCCGGTGCGGCTCTCCGACGTCGCCAACGTGATCGACGACACGGAGAACGTCAGGCAGGCGGCGTGGGTGAACCAGACGCCGGCGGTCATCCTCAACATCCAGCGCCAGCCCGGCGCCAACATCATCGCGGTCGTCGATCGGATCAAGACGCTGCTGCCGCAGCTCCGCGCCTCGTTGCCTTCGGCGATCAAGGTCTCGATCCTCACCGACCGCACGACGACGATCCGCGCCTCGGTCCACGACGTCGAGTTCGAGCTGCTGCTCACTATCGGCCTCGTGGTAATGGTGATCTTTCTCTTCCTGCGCACGACCGCGGGCACGGTGATCCCGAGTGTGGCGGTGCCGCTCTCGCTGGTGGGCACCTTCGGCGTCATGTACCTGCTCGGCTACAGCCTCAACAACCTCACCCTCATGGCGCTGACGATCTCGACGGGTTTCGTGGTCGACGACGCCATCGTGATGATCGAGAACATCACGCGGTACATCGAGGAAGGAGTGCCACCCCTCGAAGCGGCGCTCAAGGGATCGGCGCAAATCGGTTTCACCATCCTGTCGTTGACCGTGTCGCTGATCGCGGTCCTCATCCCGCTCCTGTTCATGGGCGACATCGTCGGCCGGCTGTTCCGCGAGTTCGCCGTGACCCTTTCGGTGACGATCCTGATCTCCGCCGCGGTTTCGCTGACGCTGACGCCGATGATGTCCGCCAAGCTGCTGCACCTGAAGCGGGAGGAGGAACAGAGCAAGTTCTACCGCAGCTCGCAGCGCGCGTGGGACGCCGTAATCGCGTTCTACGGCCGGACGCTCACGTGGGTGCTCAAGCACCAGCCGGCAACGCTGCTCGTCGCCGTGGTGACGCTGGTCTCGACGGTCCTTCTCTACGTCGTCATCCCCAAAGGATTTTTCCCGGTGCAGGACACGGGCGTGATCCTCGGGATCTCGGAGGCCTCGCAGACCATCTCATTCCCGGCGATGGCCGACCGCCAGCGGGCGCTCGCGGGCGCGATCCTCAAGGACCCCGCCGTGCAGAGCCTCTCGTCGTTCATCGGCATCGACGGCACCAACACGACGATGAACAGCGGCCGCATCCAGATCAACTTGAAGCCGTTGGCCCAGCGCGGGGCGAGCGCCAGCGAGATCATCCGCCGGCTGCAACCCGAGCTCGCGAAGGTGGAGGGCATCACGCTGTTCATGCAACCGGTCCAGGACCTCACGGTTGAAGATCGCGTCAGCCGCACGCAGTACCAGTACAGCCTCGAGGACCCGGACGGCCGCGAGCTGGCACAGTGGGCCCCCCGCTTCGTCGACCGCCTGCATCAGCTCCCCGAGCTCCGCGACGTTGCGTCCGACCAGCAGAGCGCCGGACTGGAAGCACGCCTGACCCTCGACCGGACCACCGCGTCCCGCCTGGGCATCACCCCGCTCGACCTCGACAACGCCCTCTACGACTCGTTCGGCCAGCGCCAGATCTCGACCATGTTCACGGAGCTGAACCAGTACCGCGTGGTGCTCGAGGCGCAGCCGGCGTTCCAGCAGGGCCCCGTGCAGCTCGGCAACGTCTTCCTCCGCTCGGCAGGCGGGGGCTCGGTGCCGCTGGCCGCGTTCACGACGGTCGAGACGACCAACGCCCCGCTCGCCATCAACCACCAGGGCCAGTTCCCCGTCGTGACCGTCTCCTTCAACCTCGCGTCCGACGCGTCGCTCGGGGGGGCGGTTCAGGCGATCGACAAGGCGAGGGGCGAGCTCGGGTTGCCGGCGAGCATCCAGACGGCGTTCCAGGGGACCGCGCAGGCGTTCCGGGCGTCGCTCGTCCACACGCCGTTCTTGATCCTCGCGGCGATCATCACCGTCTACATCCTGCTCGGCGTGCTGTACGAGAGCTACATCCACCCGGTCACGATCCTCTCGACGCTGCCGTCCGCCGGCGTCGGTGCGCTGTTGTCACTGATGCTGTTCCACATCGAGTTCTCGATCATCGCCTTGATCGGCATCATCCTGCTGATCGGCATCGTGGAGAAGAACGCGATCATGATGATCGACTTCGCCCTCGACGCGCAGCGCAAGGAGGGAAAGCCGCCGCGGGAGGCGATCTACCAGGCGGCGCTTTTGCGCTTCCGGCCGATCCTGATGACGACCATGGCGGCGCTCCTGGCGGGAGTGCCGCTGGCGGTGGGCGGGGGGATCGGGGCCGAGCTGCGCCGGCCTCTCGGCATCGCCATCGTCGGCGGGCTGATCTTCAGCCAGGTCCTGACCCTGTACACGACGCCCGTGATCTACCTCGCGTTCGACCGCCTTGCGGGCCGGTTCGAGCGGCGTCGGCACACGGGTGAAGGGCGGCCTGCGGAAGTTCTCGGCGGCGGGGAGAGCGATTGAAGGTCTCGTCGCTCTCGTCGCCGTTCATCCACCGGCCGGTCGCGACAACCCTGATGGTGGTCGCGATCGCGCTGGCCGGCGCGATCGGCTACAGATTCCTGCCGGTTTCGCCGCTGCCGCAGGTGGACTTCCCCACGATCAACGTCTCGGCGGGCCTGCCGGGGGCGAGCCCCGAGACGATGGCCTCGTCGGTGGCGACGCCGCTCGAGCGCCAGTTCGGCCGGATCGCCGGTGTGACCGAGATGACCTCGACGAGCTCGCTCGGATCGACGAACATCACGCTGCAGTTCGACCTGAACCGCAACATCGACGCCGCGGCACGCGACGTGCAGGCGGCGATCAACGCGGCGCGGGGCCAGCTCCCGGCCAACCTGCCGAGCAACCCGCGGTACCGGAAGGTCAATCCGGCCGACGCGCCGATCATGTTGCTCTCGCTCACCTCCGACTTCCTCGACCGTCCGCAGATGTACGACATCGCCTCGACGGTCCTGCAGCAGAAGCTGGCGCAGGTCCAGGGCGTCGGGCAGGTCTTCGTCGGCGGCAGCGCGTTGCCGGCCGTCCGCGTCGAGCTGGATCCGCCGGCTCTCAACAACGCCGGTCTTGCCCTCGAAGATGTCCGCGCCATGCTTGCGTCGGCGAACGCCAACCGGCCCAAGGGCGAGGTCGCCGACGGCCACCGCGTGTGGTCGCTCGCCACCACGGACCAGCTGCTCACGGCCCCCGAGTACCGGAAGCTCGTGCTTCGTTACAAAGACGGCGCGGCCGTCCGTCTGGCCGACGTCGCCGACGTCACGGACTCGGTCGAGGACGTCCGCACCATGGGGCTGTCGAACGGCAAGCCGGCCGTCATCATCATCGTATTCCGCCAGCCCGGTGCGAACATCATCGACACCGTCGACGGCGTGCGCGCCGTTCTGCCGCAGCTCCAGGCCTCGATCCCGCCTTCGATCAAGCTCAGCCTGCTGATCGACTCCACCCAGACCATCCGGGCGTCGGTCCGGGACGTCGAGATCACGCTGTGCATCTCGATCGCCCTCGTGATCCTGGTCGTCTTCCTGTTCCTCCGCAGCGCGCGCTCGACCCTGATCCCCAGCGTCGCGGTGCCGATCTCGCTCGTCGGCACGTTCGGGGTCATGTACCTGCTCGGATACAGCATCGACAACCTCTCGCTGATGGCGCTGACGGTCGCGACCGGGTTCGTCGTGGACGACGCCATCGTCGTGATCGAGAACATCACGCGCCACCTCGAAGCGGGGATGCAGCCGATGGAGGCCGCCCTGGTGGGCGCCAAGGAGATCGGCTTCACGGTCGTCTCGATCAGCTGCTCCCTGGTCGCGGTGTTCATCCCGATCCTGCTGATGGGCGGGATCGTCGGACGGCTCTTCCGGGAGTTCGCGGTCACTTTGTCCGTCGCGATCGGCGTGTCCCTGGTGGTCTCGTTGACGGCCACGCCGATGATGTGCGCCACGCTGCTGCGCCCGCGCGGGGAGGAGAAGCACGGCCGCTTCTTCCTGGCGAGCGAACGGGGGTTCGCCTGGATCATCGGCCGCTACGAGAAGGCGCTGGGGTGGGTACTCCGGCACCAGCCGCTGACGCTGGCGGTTACGCTCGGGACCATGGCCGCGACGATCGTCCTGTATGCGAAGGTCCCGAAGGGCTTCTTTCCGCAGCAGGACACCGGCCGGATCATGGGGCAGATCGTTGCCGATCAGGACACCTCGTTCCAGGCGATGCAGGCCAAGCTCCGGGAGTTCGTGACGACGACGATGCGCGACCCGGCGGTCGCCAGCGCCAACGGGTTCCTCGGCGGGACCGTGAACACCGGCCGGATGTTCGTCAGCCTGAAGCCGCAGTCCGAACGCGACGTGACCGCGGACCAGGTCATCGCGCGTCTGCGCGGCAAGCTCGCCCGCGTCCCGGGCGCGACCCTCTACCTGCAGTCGGTCCAGGACATCCGCATCGGGGGTCGCCCCTCCGCCACGCAGTACCAGTACACGCTGCAGGGCGACAACTCCGACGAGCTGTTCCAGTGGGCGCCGCGTGTGGTCGACCGGCTCCGCACGCTCAAGGAGCTCGCCGACGTCAACAGCGATCAGCAGAACAAGGGCCTCCAGGCCGCGCTCACCATCGATCGCACCACGGCGTCGCGTCTTGGGATCACCCCCCGCATGCTCGACAACACGCTCTACGACGCCTTCGGCCAGCGTCAGGTCTCGACGATGTACACGCAGCTGAACCAGTACCACGTGATCATGGAGGCCGCGCCGCGGTTCTGGCAGAACCCGAACGGGCTGAAGGACATCTACCTGCCTTCCACCAAGGGGGGCATGGTGCCGCTCGCCGAGTTCACGAAGTACGCGCCGAACACCGCGCCGCTCCAGGTCAACCACCAGGGCCAGTTCCCGGCGGTCACGCTCTCGTTCAACCTTCCGCTCGGGGTCTCCCTCGGCAGCGCGGTCAGCGCGGTCCAGCGGGCCGAGGCCCAGATGCGGCTTCCGGCGACGATCCGCGGCAGCTTTCAGGGCACGGCCCAGGCGTTCCAGGCCTCGCTGGCCAGCGAGCCGTTGCTGATCGTGGCGGCGCTCCTGGCGGTCTACATCGTGCTCGGCGTGCTGTACGAGAGCCTGATCCACCCGGTGACGATCCTTTCGACGCTGCCCTCCGCCGGCGTCGGCGCGCTGCTGGCGCTGCTCGTGTTCCACACCGAGCTGTCGGTCATCGCGCTGATCGGCATCATCCTGCTGATCGGTATCGTGAAGAAGAACGCGATCCTGATGATCGACTTCGCGATCGAGGCCGAGCGCAAGGAGGGGAAGACCCCGGAGCAGGCGATCTTCCAGGCGTGCCTCCTCCGGTTCAGGCCGATCACGATGACGACGATGGCGGCGCTGCTGGGCGGCCTCCCGCTCGCGATCGGCGGGGGCACCGGGTCGGAGTTGCGTCGCCCCCTGGGCATCGCCATCGTCGGCGGCCTGGTCTTCAGCCAGATGCTGACGCTGTTCACCACACCGGTCGTCTACCTGTACCTGGACCGGTTCCGGCTCCGGTTGGGGAAACTCCGGCGCAAGTACGTGCGGAAACCGGCGCCCACCGTGGAGGTAGCCTGATGGTACGTCGCTTGGTACTCCCGTCGTTCTTGATCCTTTCGGCCGCGTGCGCTGTCGGCCCGACGTACCGGCGTCCCTGGGCTCCCGTCCCGGCGGCGTACAAGGAAGCCGCGCCACCTGCGCCGGCGGCCGGCGAGTGGAAAGCCGCGCAGCCGCAGGACGGCGCCGGGCGCGGCAAGTGGTGGGAGGTGTTCGGGGACCCGGGGTTGAACGCCCTCGAGGAGCAGGTCGAAGTCTCGAACCAGAACGTGGCGCAAGCCGAGGCCGCTTTCCGCGGCGCCAGGGCGCTGGCCCGCGGAGCGCACGCGGGCCTCTTCCCGACCGTGGGGACGAGCCCCTCGGCGACGAGGTCGAGCGGCCTGACGACACGCTCCTCCGGCGCTCCGGGAGTCCCGGCGCCGACCGTCACGGCGTACTCCCTGCCCGTGGACCTCTCCTGGGAGCTCGACGTCTTCGGCAGGGTTCGGCGGAGCATCGAGGCCGGCGTCGCCGGGGCGCAGGCGAGCGCCGCCGACCTGGAGAGCGTCAAGCTCGCGATGCAGGCGGAGCTCGCCGCGGATTACTTCGCCCTTCACGGGCTCGACGCGGAGAAGCAACTGCTCGACGCGACGGTTGCCGGGTATCGGAAGGCGCTGGAGCTGACCACGAACCGCTTCAACCAGGGGGTCGTTTCTGGGATCGACGTGGCGCAGGCGCAGACGCAGTTCGAGACGACACGCGCGCAGGCGACCGACCTCTCGGTTGCCCGCGCCCAGGTGGAGCACGCCATCGCGGTGCTGGTCGGCAAGCCGCCGGGGGCGTTCGCCGTCGCGCCGCAGCCGATTCGCGTGCCGCCCCCCGCCATCCCCGCCGGCCTCCCGTCGGAGCTGCTGGAACGGCGGCCGGACATCGCCGCTGCGGAGCGTCGCGTCGCCGCGGCCAACGCCGAGATCGGCGTCGCGCGCGCCGCGTACTTCCCCACGCTGACCCTCAGCGGCGCGGCCGGGTACGGAAGCTCGACGCTGTCGAAGTTC
>NCBR01000281.1 GCA_002279285.1 Acidobacteria bacterium 37-71-11 | reverse complement strand
AGCGAAGGGAACAGCGAGGGGCCCCGGCGCGGCTCGCCCTGTCCGGTCGCGGGCACAGGAGCATGCGGGCTCGGGCGCGGGGGCGCCCGGGCCCGCATCGGGCCACCCGTGGGACCGGCAAGCAAGAGGCCTCCACGTAGTGGATGCAACGGCGCGCCGGCCCGCGCTTGGGTTCTGAAGACAACTTGGGCCCCCGATGCCGGGGGCCCAAAACGGCAAAGCGGAACGATTGGCCGGCGGTCTAATTGTGCCAGCGCAGGAAGACGCCGTAGATCTTGGCGTCGAAATTGTCGAGCGGCAGCGCGATCTCGCGGTACATGTGCTTGTCGAAGCGCAGCGACGCGCCCACCGTCGGGGTAATGTCGAAGTCGCAGCCGAGCGTGGTGCGGTCGAGCTTGAGGGCGAGGTCGCCGTTGTTCTCGAACTGCGAGTACCCGGCGTCGAAGCCGAAGCGCCCGACCTTGTAGGTCAGGGAGGCGTCCTTAGAGGTGCCGTCCTCGGTGTACAGCGATGGCTCGAGGCTGAAGTCCTGCGGGACCCGGATCGTGATCGCGCTGTCCACCTTGTACACGCCGTAGCCGAGGCTGACGGAGAGAGCGGTAACCGGAGTGAGGACGACGTTCCCCTCCCAGTGCTTGGTGGTGGAGGCCTGGTCGATCCCGGCCGTCGGGTTCTCCGCCTTGATGCGCTCAGCGGTGCCAACGAGTTCGAGAAAACTGCCCGCGCGCCAACTGGCGCGCCCGCGCCAGCGCTCGAGGTTCAGGTAGTCGGTGCGGACGACGGCGTTGTCGGCGTCGTCTTTCTTCCAGTCCACCGCGAGCTTCACGTCCGCGAGGGCGAGCGTCGCGCCGGCCGAGGTGCGCTTGACCTGGCGATCGAAGCGGCCGCCTTGCCCGCCCGGCACGATGATCTCGGCGGCCGCCGGCGCCACCGTCAGCGACTGATTCGCCCTCGACCACCCCACCCAAAGGCCCAGCGGTCCCAAATTGCTGGACGAGAGCCGAGCCTCGACGATGTTCTCGTTGCGCTCCATTGCGGTCTGGGCGTTGATCAGGGTGGAGACGCTCTTGGGATCGGCACCGCTGAAGTTGACGGTGTTGGCGTACAGGTCGGCGATGGTCGCGAGGCCGTCGAGTTCACGGTGCCGCTTGGTGTAGCCGACGGTGAGGTCGAGACCGTCGATGATCTCCGCCTCGATGCGGGCGTTGCCCTGCCAGTCGAGGCTCTGGGCGTGCGCGTGCACCGACTCGGACAGGCCGGAGTAGAAGCGGGCGAGCTTGAACGACGCCAGCGTCCCGGACGCGGCTTCGTCATCCCCGGTGTCCGTCTCGAAGTCGGCACGGGCGAACGAGGCGACCAAACGGACGCCGTCCGCGAGCCGGCCGGTCAGATAGCCGGTGGTAACGGGGGTGGTGCCGCGGGTTTCGGTATAGTCCGTGTAGTTCGTCAGCGTGACCGGCTGGCCGAGCAACGGTTGCGGGTTGTTGCCGGCCCCGCCGCCGGGGAGAAGCCGGTCGTTCTGGGTGGAGTCGAAGACGCGCCACCCCTGGAGGATGCGGCCCTCGAAACCGCCGGCCTTGAACCCGACCCCGCCGCTAATCTCCTGGGTGGTCTCATTGAGGTCGGAGAGAAGCCGGAATTCGTTCTGGCCGACCTGGGCGGTGCTCCGGCCCAGGCCCGTGTACCGCACCAACTGGTAGCCAAACAGCGGCGTTATCGCCTCACCGGGAAGGACCTCGACGTCGAGGTTGATGGTGTCGAGCGCGCGATTGATCGTGTGCTCGCCCGGGGTCAACCCCGACGCGAAAAGCGGGTTGGCGTAGGCGGGCAGGGCGTTGTAGAACTCCGAGTGCCGGTACGAGAAGCGCAGGCTGTAGACGTGCGCGAGCCCGGCCGACAGGCGAAAGCTCGCCTGCGGGTCGGCGCCGATCCCCGCTGCGTCGATGCGCAAGTGGTCGAAGAGCTTGGGGCCGTCGGAGTTGTCCACGGTCGTCAGGGAGAACGAGCGCAGCAGCAACCCCTGGCCCTCGTTGATCTGGCTCCGGTAGACGTCGTTGTTGCCGCTCACGTCCGTCCACTGCTGGCCGAGGTCGAGGGAGAACTGGGTCGACTGCGCACGTGCGGTGGCGCCCCAGGACGCGACCACGAGCAGACCCACGAAGTACGCGAAACGCTTGGCCATCGCTCGTCTCCTATTTCAGAAGCATCGGGGAGCTGTTGGATCCGTGGACCGCGACGTGGCAGACGGTGCAGTTGGTGTAGCGCGCGCTGCGAAGGTCGTGGAACGACGGCGGCTGCGACCCGAGCGTCCCTGCCGGGAGCGTCGTGTGGCACTCGAGGCAGAGCTGGTCCACGCGGGCGCGGATGAGCATCTTGGGGTTGTTGGAGCCGTGCGGCTCGTGGCAGGTGAGGCAGTTGCCCTCGAAGCCGGACACGTGCGAGAAGACGAACGGGCCCTGCTTCTCGGTGTGGCAGGACAGGCAGGGGAGCTCGCCCGCAGACGTGGTCTTGAGGCTGTATTTGCCGCGGCCGCCGTGCGGGTTGTGGCAGGAGACGCACTCCAGGCCGCCGCGCCCGAGGTGGTGGGCGTAGGGCTTGCCGAAGAGGTTCTTCTGGGCCGGGTGGCAACTCTCGCACAGCTGCGTCGACGGGGTCGTCCGCAACAGCGCCGGCGCGGTGGCCGGGCTGTGGTGGACCGAGTGGCAATCGGTGCAGTTGACCGACGCCGACGCGTGGAAGCCTTTGGCCGCGCGGTCGAACTCCGGCGACTTCTGGTGGCAGGCGAGACAAACCTTGGCGCCAGCGGCGCCAGCCGGCACCTTGATCAGCGACTTGTCCCCCTCCTCCGCGTGTTTGGTCGCGTCGCCGTGGCAGCCCTCGCACACGGCCTTGCCCGTGACGGCTTCGCGGAGGTGGGGGTTCGAGGCAAACGGCGTGGTGATCTCCTCGTGGCAGGTGCTGCACGGCGCGAACGCATCGTCGGGGCCCTTCGCCGGGGCCGTGGCCGCCAGGGCGGCGCCGGCCAGCAGCGAGGGCACGCTCACGGCGCAGAAAACGCGAAACCAGGTGCTCATCCCGTCCACCTTTCGTGCTGCGCGGCG